>NZ_LIRO01000063.1:0-34347 GCF_002742025.1 Limnothrix sp. PR1529 | reverse complement strand
CTTACCTCAATTACTAAGCATAATCGCCCGTAGGGTGAGCACTGCCTACCAAACCGTTGCTTCATGGCATCTGCAATATGGCGTGCCAATAATTCTAGGTAAAGGCTGTAATTAAAAAAAGAGTCTTGAAAAGAGATTGAGAGATTTTTAAAAAGAAATTCTCGGAAAGAGGTTTTCGGAAAGCAGCTTGCTAGAAAATCTCTGGGCAAAATTGCCATGGCAATGTTTGTTTTAAGGCAAGGTTTCGATCAACAATTGCCATGAAAAACTCCCAAGCCGAGACATAGCCTCGCTTGGGATAGATGCTTGCTGAACATAGACAGTGGAACGCCGTGGGCCGATCGCGCAATCAGCCCCCGCTGGTCAACTGGCCCTAGCGCCAACCAGCCCGATCCATCAGTCGGAGGGCGCGATCGTTGTTGCCCCCAAACTCATTGGCACTGGCGCTAGAAGACTTGAACTGTCCAAAACTAGACAGGGTGGGATCCAATGCCACACCGGACAACACCGGATATTCATAGCCACTGCGGGCAAAGAGTTCTTGGGCCTTTTGGGTTGCCAAAAAGTCAAGGAACTTCACGGCTGCTTCCGGGTTCTTGGCGGTTTTGATCACGCCGCCGCCGCTGATGTTGACGTGAGTGCCGCGTCCCTGTTGATTCGGGAAGAACACACCCACCTTGGCGGCAATCTCCCGCTCAGCGGCATCTTTGGAATTGACCAAACGGGGCAGGTAATAGGTGTTGGCGATCGCGATCGACCCTTGACCCGCTGCACAGGCCTTGATCTGAGCCGTATCGTTGCCTTCCGGGGGTCGAGCGAAGTTTGCCACCAGGCCGCGCACCCAGGTTTCCGTGGTGGGTTCGCCCAATGCGCCCACCAGCTCGCCAACTAGGGATTGGTTATACACATGGCTCGAAGTCCGCACCAAAACCTTGCCGCGCCAACGGCTATCGGCCAAGGCCTCGTAGGTGGAGAGGTCTGCGGGGTTCACCAGGTCTTTGTTGTACATGATCACGCGGGCCCGCTTGGACAGGGCGAACCAGTGACCATTGGGGTGACGCAGGTTGCTGGGAACCGCCCGATAAAGGTTGGGGGCAGCGCTTTGGGACACGGGACGGAACAGGCCGGCCTTGTCGGCTAACCAAAGGCGACCGGCATCCACGGTAATCAGAACATCGGCGGGACTGTTGACCCCTTCCGATTGGATGCGCTCGATTAGGGCATCGGCGCTGCCTTCCACCAGGTTGACTTTGATGCCGGTGGCTTGGGTAAAGGCTTCATACAGTTGGCGATCGCTGTCGTAGTGGCGACCGGAGTACAGGTTCACTTCCCCTGCACCTTGGGCGTTGGCCCGGTTCAGTCCGCTCAGGGCCACGGTGGCTAGGGCTGATCCCCCTGCCAAGAACACCCGCCGAGTCAGTTTACTCGTCATTTTTCGCTCTTAGGAATGCAGTAATTGAATTTTGGGTGGCGAAAGCAGTATATCAATACTGAGAAATATTCTCAAAATTCTCTGGAATTTTTCCTAAGGACTCTCCGAATGGCTTGAACAATCTTGAGGTGCTTTCGGAACTGTCCTCGGTGGCGGGCGCGGTGTTTGGGGGGAGAACCACTGGGGAAGTGTTGGGCGATCGAGCGGGGGCTGCAAAAGGAAACGCCCGGCCCATCCAGGGGATGGCCAGGCGCTTTTAAGGTTTCAAAAGGATCGCTCGGAGTTTGGGGAATGGAAAGTTTGGGGAATGGGTGGAAACGAGCGACCGTTTCTAGCCTTTGCCGGTTTGGGCCAAGACCCGATCGGCGAGTTTGTCGGGCACTTCCTGCAAGTGGTCATGCTGCCAAGAGAACGTTCCCACGCCCAAGGTGAGCGATCGCAATTCCAAAATCAGGCTCTGCATTTCCGCATGGGGCAGATAGGCCTGCATGGTGTCCCAGCCGGCCCAACCGTCCTTGGGCCCGTAGCCCATCAGTTGGCCGCGTCGCCCGGTCACTAGCTGCATGACCTTGGCGGTGAACTCACTGGGCATGGCAACTTCCACCAGGTCGATCGGCTCCAGCAGCACCGGTTGGGCTGCCGGAATGCCCGTTTTCATGGCCACGTGGGCCGCCATCTTGAAGGCTTGCTCGGAGCTGTCAACGGAGTGGTAGGAACCATCGGTGAGGGTCACGGCCACATCGACGATCGGGAAGCCCAGGGGCCCGCGATCGAGCGCTTCTCGCACCCCCGATTCCACACCGGGGATATATTGCTTGGGCACAACACCGCCCACAATCCTTTGCTGGAAGTCGTAGCCTGCGCCGCGTGGTTGGGGTTGAATGTCCAAATACACATCCCCAAACTGACCATGGCCGCCGGTTTGGTGCTTGTAGCGCCCATGGATCCGGGAAACGGGTTTGCGAATGGTTTCCTTGTAAGGCACTTGGGGCAGGTGGGGAGCCATGGGCAGGTTGTACTTGCGCCGCAGTCGATCGATGGCGATTTGCAGGTGAATTTCCCCTTGGCCCCAAAGGATGATTTCGTGGGTGTCGCCATGTTGTTCCCAGCGGACGGCGGGGTCTTCGTCCGTGAGCTTGGCCAGGGCGGCGGTGAGCTTCACTTCGTCGCTGCGGTTTTCGGGAACGATCGCCCAAGCAAAAACCGGCGGCGGTAATTCCGCTTTGGGCAACTCATCCCGCCCGATCGCCCGATCGAGTGCCAGCACCTCTCCGGTGGCCACCCCGTCCAACCGCCCAAGGGCCACAATGTCGCCCACTTCAGCCCGGGTCAGGGATTTTTGTTGGCTGCCCATCAGGCGATAGAGACCACCAATGCGAACGCCATTGAGGCTCATGCCATCTTCGATCGCGCCATTCCAGACTCGGGCGATCGATAGCTTGCCCCCTTGGCTGGCATACATGGTTTTCAGCACCTGCACGATCGGGCTATCGGCATCGGGGGCGATCGCGTCCACCCCGCGCTCGGTGGCCGTCACCGTTGCGTCTGGGGCTTCCCGCAGCAGGGCATCCAACAGCGGTCGCACGCCCAGGTGCTGTTCCGCCATGCCCACAAACACCGGCACGATCTGATCGGCTCCCAACTCCAGCCTCAGATCCACCAAAATTTCTTCTTCGCTGGGTTGAATATCCTCCAGCAATTTTTCCAGCAGCACATCGTCATGGTCGGCCAAGCTTTCCAGCATTTCGTGGCGAGCCGCTTGTTCTTCCGCCCGCAAATGTTCGGGCAGCGGCACGGGGTCATCGCCTTCCGCGTCGGGGTGGTAGTGATAGGCCGTTTCGCTGACTAAATCGATGTAGCCGATCGGGTTGTTGCCTTGGCGAATCGGGTATTGGTGCAGCACGATCGGGCGGCTGGAAACGGGCCGCAACACCGACAAAATATCGGCAATGGGACTCGATGCCCGATCCATTTTGTTAATGAACAACACATGGGGAATTTTCCAGGTGTCCAAAAACTGAAACAAAGGAGCCAACACAATGGCGCGATCGATCATTGGTTCGCAAACCACCACAGCCGCATCAACCCCGACCAAAGCGTTGTAGGTTTCTGCGGCCAACTCCACGGAACCTGGGCAGTCAATCCAATTAAATTGCACATCCTTATAAGCGGCGCTGGCCACATTTAGCTCCAGGCCCATGCCCCGATCGCGCGCTTCCGGGGAACTGTCACCCACCGTATTGTTATCTTTAATGCTGCCCTTGCGCGTGGTTGCGCCCGACAAAAACAAAATACTTTCCAAGAGGGTCGTTTTGCCACTGGAGTAGGGACCCACAATGGCAATATTTCTGATGCGGGGGGTACGGTCACCTTTCATGAAAACCTCCATGGGAATGAAAATTCCCAGTAAAAAATTGATGTCAGCTCAATGCAGGCTGAAATGATTGCAGACTGAGAAAATAGAACTAGGGAAAATAGGACTAGGGATGAAGTGCAGAGTTGATCAGTGTGATGTCTGATCAATATCAAATTCAAAATCTTGCAAAATTTGATGAGAAATCAGATCAAGATCAAATTCATGCCTAATTCATGCCTAAAAGATTCCCGATTCCCAATGAGCGAGAACAGGAGAAAAATGCTCGGCTCATGCTCGGCCAATGTTCGTCAAATACTCAGCAAAGATTCAATGAACGCCGTAATGGAGCGTTGCCAGGGGCGAGCGTCGTAGGCTCAGTGCTCAAAGCCACTGGATGAAATTTGCAAAATTGAGTTGACTAGATTGAATGGATCAGATGATTGGCGAGTAGAAAGAATTATGGTGCGATCGCCCGTTGACAGGGAAAAGGAGGAGCGATCGGGACTGTCTACAAGAAATCTGATTGGGTTCTGACTGGGTTCTGATTTGGCTCTGATTTGATTATGAGTGCTTGCAGAATTCTTTAGGCCAATTACTCAATGGTTGTTTATAAATTCGCGCAGTTTATCAACTGTTTTTGGTTTTTTGTTAGGGATTGTGAATAAAGATTAACTCGTATTTGAATCGCTGTCGATTCAAGCTAGGTCAATTCCTTTGGTTAAAAATTTACCGATCGATCGGGCGGCGCTTGGGGTTGGGAGTTGGATCCGGCGATCGATCCGCCATCCACGATCCTCAGTTTTGGTGACCCAGAAGCCAGCGACTTGGCCGCTGGCTCCCGAAACCTAGGACATGGCTGGGGTTTCCGGTTCATGGGACTTGGCTTGCAAAACCGCCAATGCCCATTGCCGGAATTGCAGATAGGTCATCAGTTCGATCGTGCCGGAGAGCAACATTTGCGAGTAGCGATCTTCCAACTCCTGCAACCGCTGAACCGCCACCGATAGCGGCATATTCAGCAATGCTTCGGAATCGTCCAGCAGGTTCACCGTTTCGCTGAGGGTTTGGCGGTCTTCCTGCTCAATCAGCGCCTGGCAACTTTGGAGATAGAGCTGAACGGGGCGATCGATCTCCTCGTAGGTTTCCGGTGACAGATTGCCGTCAATGAACATTAACCGATAGCGCTCTGCCAAATCTTGGGCCGCCGCCAGGGCTGCCTTGGTTTTGTTGCCATGAACTTCCTTAATTTCGGTCAAGGCTTGGCGACTGCTTTTCACCAACTGGCGCGATCGGCGCGATCGCAGCCAAGTGACCAACAACCCCGCCGCACTGCTCAAGCCCAAAACCAGCAAATATTCCTGAACAACCTGGTTTTCTTCAATGAACCGCAGCCAAGCCGATCGGGGATCCCCTTTTTCATAGGTTTCTGTCGCGTCCGGAGCCATATAAACCCCACCCCGTTGCAACAGGCCAGCCGGATCACCATCGGCCAATTCTGGATAAAAGCTGGCATATTGACGCGCCGTGGCCAAAATCGACCAAGCCATTAGGCCCACTTGGTCAGCGGGGGCATCGCCTCGGGCCATCAAGCCAATTCCCGTGGACAAGACCGGCAAATCCTGGGGCGGCTCGGGGCGCAGGGGGTCATAGGTTCCGGCGGGAATCACCGAAGAGCGATAGGACTCAGGGAAGCGCACCGCCAGGTGATTGGTAATGGAGGGGGGAATTTCCAGCAAACGCAGGGGTGGATCGCTGGTAATGGCATTTTGAATGATGCTGCTGGATCCCAAGGGGCCCACGTAGGCCACCATATCCAGCTCTCCAGCCTTCAACTTGGCCAGGCCTTCCTTCAGGGGAGGCGCACTGGTGATCACTCGCAAGCCGCTGCGGGTCAAGATTTGGGTGGTGGTGAAGTTGGTGCCGCTGCCCTGAATCCCGATCGCCACCCGTTTGCCGTTGATGTCGGTCAGGGTTTTGAAGGGAGAGTCGGCCCGCACCAACAAATGCAGATATTCATGGCCCAAAATGGCGACGGTTTCCACCTTGCCACTGCGCAGCAGATCGCGGGAAACGTCGAGTTGGGCGAGGGCAAAATCAACCCGACCTTGCACCAGGCGATCGAGGTTATCGCGGGAACCATTGGAGTTTTTGTCGTCGGTCAGCTTCAGGCTCACGATTCGATCGGTCGATCGCCCCAATTGCTCGCTAATCAGGTCATAGCCCACACCGGCCTTGCCCGCAGAAATCGAGACCGTGTTTTTGGACTGGCCGCAACCGCCAACCCCAATCACCCCCACAATCACCAGCGACACCAAGCCCCAGCCCCGTTGTTTGAGCTTCACCATCAAAAATCCCCCGGCAAATTCCCAAAATACTAAACCATACGTCCAAAATTATGCGTCCAAAATTATGTGTCCAAGAAATGCGCCCAAAATTATATGTCCAAGAAATGCGTCTAAGAAATATGCGCTTACACCATGTATCTAAATAGTTCGATCTAAAAACATTCAACCTAAAAATATTTAACCTAAAAATATTCAACCAGAATACAGCCTTTACCTAAGATAATTGGCACGCCCTATCGCAGATGCTATGAAGCAACGATTCGGTGGGCATTGCCCACCCTACGGGCTACGGGTTACTAAAAATATTCAATCAAAATATAAACAAAAAGCGGGGCCACCCTGGGTTATGCCATGAATTAGGATCACGACTCCAGCTTAGCAGCCCCGTTTTTTGAGTGTCGTTTTTTAAACGCTTTAGCGACTGGGATTTGGACAACGTTGAATTAGGTGATTTTTAACCAAGTGATTGTTGATCAGATGATTAATAAAATCTAGCCAATAATCAATCGTTGTTTGAATTCAGCAAATCCAGCTCAAGCGCTAAATTTCAGCATAGGCGCGATCGATCAGGCGCTTGGCAACCGTTTGGACACCCGTGTGATAGTAATAATTGGTGCTCATGTCCAAAAATGCACCAACATAATCCAGCTTGTCATCGGCAATATCCACAAACCCTTGTAGGTGTTGCAGGATGGTTTGGGGACTGAGACCGCGAGCGCTCACAAAGTTCCCCATCCAGCTCGAAACCGAGTTGAACGCTTGGCCAACAAATGCCACCTTGTCAGTGCCCGGAATCATCTTTTGAATATTCCGGAAAGCCTCGTTTTCTTCCAGGCTGGATTGGGTGGCGCTGCCGATCCAATCGCCGGCCGCTTTGATGAAGTTCGGGCCCAAGGGCACTAAGCCATCCAAGCAAACCATGGCGGCCATCCGCATTTTGGATTCCCCGCCGTAGTCGGCTAAGGAACCCAAAAAGTCGCCAATGCTGTCGCCGGGAATGCCATTAATTTGGCAATAGGCCAGCAATTCCACCACAATTTTCATTCCCAAATCGATCGCTTGGGCCTTTTCGGGTTTGGGGGTCAAATTTTGCAAAAAGCCCAAAAATGAAATATCTTGCCCCACCTTATTGGCCATGGCAGCCGTGCCCAAGGCGCTGGCGGCCGTGTCCACGGTTTGATAGAGCCAAACGGCGCGTTGATAGCCCTCGCCTTCGTCGTTGTAAAGCTCAATCGCCCGATCTTTGATTTGGGAAATTAAGCCCGGATCGTCTTCGCCCGTGACGGTTTTGATCGTGCGATCGAACCCAATCAAGTTGTCCCACTCGCCGGGAACCACAAAATCCAACGCATTCAGAACTGTGATGGTCATGCCGCTGGTGGGCAATTCATCAACCAATTGCACAATGGATTTACCCATGAATTTTGATCCTCACTAAGACACAGGGTTTCCAAACAAGAAACAAACAACAAGCTCAACCGAACCTAGGCAAAGGCCAGACGCAAGCTAATAGCGTGACTCTTTTAGATCGCAGGGGCAAAGTTTCGGAATCAGTCGTCATAACAATGGGCTTAATCCCATTGCTGCCTAATGGTTAGGCAACGGTGATAGCTATTTGACCTGATCGATCAAAATTAGCTTGCCACGCTACCAAGTCCAAACTAAGCGCCAATTCGGAAAGTAGAAAAGCCAACTACTTCAAACGGGCCAAGCCTGAGAGATTAAATTTCTCAATCCAGTCTTCCCGATCGCTTGGTTTGAGCGTCGTAGACTGCACCTTCACCTGATAGCGATCGCCCACCAAGACAGCCGTTTGATTTTTGCCCACTTGAACGGCAGGATAGCCGTCAATGTCATCATCGCTGCTTTGGAATTTGCTGAGGCCGCTCGCATTGTTCGCCAAGTCATTAATCGACAACTTGGCCACTTCTTCGCCCGACTTCTTCAGTTTGGCTTCCGCAAATCCTTTCTTTTCCTGTTGGAAAACCAGGCTGTAGCCATCGCTAGTTTTCGGGAAATACTTATTCAGCTTGCCGCCCGCCACTGGCTTTTTATCAATGGGCGAGGGGCTGACGCTGGGGCTGGGTTTGGGCGATCGACGATTGGAACCACGATCGGTGGACTGATCACCGGAGCGATCGACCACCGTGGTTGACGTGGGACTGGGAGCCGGGCCGCGATCGCTGCGATCGTTGAGGGCCACACAACCGCCCACCACCAGCAACAGGGTCAAAACAGCACCTGCCAGCCAACGACCGGCCTTAGACGGCGCATTCATGGGCAAATTTCCTTATCATGAGGGTTTGGTCACTTGTTTTCCAGTCTAGGCAGTGTTTTTCATCACCGGACAGATGTGCCCACCGCCCGAGAAGATGGGTTCACCACACTTGGCAGCGATCGGCGCAAGCAGGGGAACTGAATTCGGATCGAATTGGCCTCGGGATCCATCTAACTAGTCCAATTAGTCCAATTAATCCAATCGATTACATTCGATCAATTCAGTCAATAATTTAAGAATTGGTTAATGATCGATGGGGACTTGATGGGTGATCGACCCGATCGCTCCGGTACGGAACGGTTGCTGGGGACAGCAAAACGGCAACCTTGAAGAATGATGGATTTTGCTCCATCGTCTCTGACCTTCTGGAAATTTCGGCGTTTTTTAAGGCTAAATTTAACCCGTTGCCTGGGGTGAATTCTAGAAAATCTGATCAAAGCATTTTCAATGCATTTCAAGGTATTTCAAATCAATTGCTGATTGTCTTGAGGTTGGGCCCGTGATGCGTGCGATCGATCCAAACGATCTGAATGATCCCAATGCTTTCAATGATTTATTAGATCCATCGATCGATCAGTTAATTGCTCGATCGATCGGCCAGTTGGCTCGCCCGGCGGTGATGCCCGAGTCGATCGAGCAGTTGACCGAGGTGATGGCGGCCTGTGCGGCCCAACGCCAGCCGATCGCCCCCTTCGGCAGCGGCAGCAAGTTGGCTTGGGGCGATGTTCCAAAAGGATCGGTGTTACCCGTGGGATTGGGTCGGCTCGATCGCCTGGTGATGCATGACGAGGCGGACTTGGTGGCCACCGTGGAAGCGGGCATGAAACTGCGGGATCTGCAAGCGGCCTTGGCTCCCTCGGGTCAGTGGTTGCCGATCGACCCAGCCTTTGCCGAAACGGCCACCCTAGGCGGCATTGTGGCCACGGCGGACACGGGTTCCCTGCGCCAACGCTACGGCGGCATTCGGGATTTGCTGTTGGGCCTGTCGATCGTCCGCTGGGATGGGCAAATCGCCAAAGCCGGCGGCCGCGTGGTCAAAAACGTGGCGGGCTATGACCTGATGAAGCTGTTTACCGGCTCCTTTGGCACGCTGGGTTTGCTGGCGACCCTGACCGTGCGCACTTACCCGATTCCCGAACAGTGCCAAACCCTGCTGCTGTGGGGCGATCGCCCGGCCCTGGCCCAGGCGGCCCAAGGGCTGCGCAATTCCACCCTCACCCCGATCGCCCTGGATTGGGTTTGGGGTAATCCGGCCCTGCCGGAGCGGGCGGTGGGCTTGGCCCTGCGGTTTGGCAGCGTGGCCCCCAGCGTGGCGGAACAGGTACGCCGCTCGATCGCCCTGGCCGAGCAGTTGGGCTTGCAATCCCGGGTGTTGAGCGAACCGGATGAGGCGGATTTTTGGCAGGCCAGCCGCGCCGCCAGCACCACTCCCACAGCCGATCGCCCGATCACGCTCAAGTTTGGTGCATTGCCCACGGCGGCCCCGGCCCTGCTCGATCGCCTGGCCAGCGGCCCGATCAGCCAAGGGCAAATCCACGCCAGCAGCGGCCTTGGTTGGGCCAGCTTCGGGGCGATCGAGGGCGACTGGCTGCGGACTTCCCGCTGGATTCGGCAATTGCGCGCTGCCTGCGAAGCGGAACAGGGATTTTTGACGATGCTGCAAGTGCCTGCTGAACTGACCCATCAGTTTAAGCAATCGGATCGCTGGGGCGATCGCAGTTCTGCCCTGGCCCTAATGGGGAAAATAAAACAGCAGTTCGATCCGCACCAGCTCCTGAATCCCGGCCGATTCGTGGTTTAGCGCCAGGTTTAGCCCCAGATTATGGAGGGCGCACGGCGGTGCGCCCCTACGGTTTATTCATTGCCATCGCCTATTGGTTTCACCCCACCGACCCATGCAAACGAGCGATCGCCCGATTCCCGCCAAAGAGAGCAACTTTCTGGCCCAAAACCCCCACTTGGGTGAATTGGCCGCCGGTCAGCGATCGGGCTTTGACCCCGACTCGCCGCCCGATCCCAAACTGCTCGATTCCTGTGTCCATTGCGGGTTTTGCCTTTCGACCTGCCCCAGCTACCGCGTCTTGGGCAAGGAAACCGACTCGCCCCGCGGCCGCATTTATCTGATGGATGCGATCAACGAAGGCACGGCCGAGCTGGATCGCACCACCGCCCAGCATTTCGACACCTGCTTAGGTTGCCTGGCCTGCGTCACCACCTGCCCGTCCGGGGTGAAGTACGACCAACTGATCAGCGCCACCCGGCCCCAGGTGGAGCGCAACGTGCCCCGATCGCTCCCGGAACAGGCCCTGCGAACGCTGATTTTCCAGATTTTTCCCTATCCCGATCGCCTGAAACTGCTGATGCCGTTCCTGTTGCTCTATCAACAGTCGGGCTTGCAAACCCTGGTGCGATCGACCGGCCTGCTGAAAAAATGGCTGCCCAACCTGGCGGCCATGGAAGAAATTTTGCCGCGCCTGAGCTGGGACACCCTCAACCGCGACTTTCCCGAAACCATTCCCGCCCAAGGAACCCAGCGCTATCGGGTGGGGATGATTCTCGGTTGTGTGCAGCGCACCCTCTTTAGCGGGGTGAACGCTGCCACCCTGCGGGCCTTGACGGCCAACGGTTGCGAGGTGGTGATTCCGCCCAGCCAGGGTTGCTGCTCGGCCCTGCCCGCCCACCAGGGCCAAACCAACCAGGCCCAGGCGATCGCCCGCCAGATGATCGATGCCTTCGCGGCCACCAATGTGGACTACATCATCATCAACGCCGCCGGTTGTGGGCACACGCTCAAGGAATATCACCACATCCTGCAAGACGATCCGCAATACCGCGATCGGGCTGCTGCCTTTGTGGAAAAAGTGCGCGACATCCACGAATTTTTTGCGGAAGTGGGCTGGATTGCGCCGCTCCAACCGATCGCCCCGGAGCCGGTGACGCTGGTTTATCACGACGCTTGCCACCTGTTGCATGGCCAAAAAATCAGCGCCCCACCCCGCGACCTGCTGCGGCAAATTCCCGGCGTGACCCTGCGCGAGCCGATCGATTCGCAACTCTGCTGTGGCAGCGCGGGCATCTACAACCTGCTGCAACCGGAAATCGCCGACGAGCTGGGCGAACTGAAGGTGCAAAACCTGACCAACACGGGAGCCGACGCGATCGCCTCGCCCAATCCGGGTTGTTCCTTGCAAATCCAAAAACACCTGGGATTGCAGGGCAAAACTGTGCCGGTTTTGCACCCGATCGAACTGCTCGATCGCGCCATGCGGGGTGAAGCATTGCCCAAGGGCGATCGCTAGACTGGGTTTCATCCCATCTCAATAAGCCAGCCTGTCAGTCCGGCCATGATTGATGCAATGGATTCCCGCTATCTGTCTCCCGCAGAGTTTCTTGCTTGGGAAGCACAACAACCATGGCGGCATGAATACCTCAATGGTCGAATCTATGCCAGGGCTGACAGCACGCTGGATCACAACACGATCACGACGAATTTCGTCATTGCGCTGAAGCGTCACCTCCGGGGTAAATCCTGCCGAGCGTTCATCAGCGAAGTGCAGGTGCATGTTTCCGAAAAAGGGCCCTATTTCTATCCTGATTTGGTGGTGACTTGCGATCCTCGGGATTTTCGATCGCGCCAAGCGATTCAATATCCCTGCCTAATTGCGGAGGTCTTGTCGCCCGAAACTGCTGAGTTTGATCGCGACCAAAAGTTTCAGCAATACGCGCGGATGGACTCTCTCAAGGAATATGTGTTGATCAGCAGCGATCGCCCGGCCCTCGATCGCTATTATCGGCCCGAGGGTGCTGCGCTGAATTATTGGGAACTGACCCGTTATGGGGCGATCGATTTTGATCCCAAAATCCTGACTCCTGACGAACAACAGCGCCCATTATTAGAAGTGTCATTTGCACTACAAAGTTTGGATTTTTCAGACACATTGGCCATGATCTATGAAGAGATTCGGTGGGGTGACGGTTGATTAATCGCCTGTCCCAGAAGGTTGGCGGGTGCGAAATTGGCAGATGCAAAACTCGCAGATGCAAACGGTGCTGTCTGACAGGTTCTTGGTTTGTGGGTTAGGCAATTTAGGGCAACATTGCGTTGCGGCCTTGGCGAATTTTGGGGTGCGTGTTCGAGCGATCGAACGCACGATTCCAAGCGGGTGGGATGTGCCGGATTTGCCCGCCATGCTGGAACAGGTGATTCAGGGAGATTTTTGTCGATCGAGCATTTTGCAGCAGGCGGGGATTGCCGATTGTCGAGCCATTTTGTTGCTGGCTGGGGATGACCGAATTAACCTCAAGGCAGCTTTGGCGGCGCGGTTGCTGAATCCGGCGGTGCGGCTGGTGGTGCGCTCCAACCGTCCCCACTTGAATGACTTGCTGGCTCGGCAATTTGGCAACTTTGTGGCCTTCGAGCCTTCTCGGTTATCTGCCATGGCCTTTGCCCTGGCTGCGTTGCAGGATCAGACGATCGGGGCCTTTGAAATCAACGGCGTGGCCTATCGGGTGCGCCAGCGCTCTCTCCAGGCGGATGATCCTTGGTTGGGGGACATTCCCGCGAATCTGAACAATCGATCGCGCCTGATTTTAGGTCGCTGGACAGGATCACTGCCCCTGCCGCCGGATTCTTTGTTCTACGGGTCAAGCATCATGGAACCCTTGCGGCTCGGCGATTGGGTGGCCTATGTGGAAATGCGGCGTGGGGGCCGTTGGCATGAGTGGGAAGCCACCGCTACCTTGCACCCGACGCGGCCGATGCTGACGACGGCCCCGCGATCGACCCCGCGTTGGCAACTGTTGCGATCACTCCAGCAAGCCGCGCGATCGCTGCTGCATCGCAGTCGGCTGTTGCAAATTGCCCTGATCTACGCCGGAGCTGTGTTGGGCTTGCTGCTGCTGGGAACCGTGATTTTGCGGCACTATTCGCCCTATCGCGATTGGTTTGATGCCTTTTGCAACACGGCTTTGTTGCTGCTGGGGGGCTATGCCGATTTATTTGGCGATCCCGCCCAGTCCAGTGCTGTGCCTCGCTGGTTGCGTTTGTTTGGGTTTAGCCTGACGGTGGTGGGCACGGGTTTGGTGGGCGTGCTCTATGCGCTGCTGACGGAGCGGCTGTTGTCGTTGCGGCTGCGGTTTTCTCCCAGTCGCCCCCGCCTGCCGGACAAGGATCATGTGTTGGTGGTGGGCATGGGACAGGTGGGCCAGCAAATTGCCCGTTTGCTGTTGCAGTCTGGGCAGTCGGTGGCGGGGCTGACGCGCCAGGGCTTGGATGACAATACCTTGGGCGATTTGCCGCTGATGGTGGGCAAGTTGCCGGATACGCTGGATCGGGTGGAGCTGGAGCGGGCTAAGTCGATCGTCTTTGCCACCGATGACGAAATTGCCAATTTGGAAATGGCGTTGATGGTGCGCCAAGCGTCGCTCTCCACGGGCTTGGTGATTCGCACGTTCGATCGCGCCTTTAGCGATACCTTGGTGGGGCTGTTGCCCGATGCGCAGGTGCTTTGTGCCTATGCCCTGGCGGCGGAAGCCTTTGCGGGGGCGGCCTTTGGCGAAAATATTCTCAGTCTCTATCGCTGGGGACGCACCACGATGTTGGTGGCGGAATATCGGATTGAGCCGGGCGATACGTTAGTGGATTTGCTGCTGGCGGAGTTTGCCTGTGGCTATGGCGCTGTGCCGCTGTTGCATGAGCGGGTGGGCCGCAAGGCGTTGGCGGATGGGGAGTTGGACTTTCCGTGCCTCGATCGCCACTTGCGATCGGGCGATCGCCTGGTGGTGTTGGCTTCCATTGAGGGGTTGCGGCGGATTGAACGGGGCGAGCTGGCTCCTCGATCGTGGTGTGTGCGGTTGCACTCCGCCAGTCCCCAGGCGGATTTTGAAGGGGCCAACGCGATCGCCCGCATCACAGGGTGCAGCTTGGCCCATGCGCGATCGCTGTTTCAGCGGTTGCCCACCTTGGTGGAAGCGGGGGAGCCGCCCACGGTTTGCGCCATGTATGAATATCAGGCGCGATCGCTGGTGGCCAGTTTGCGACAGCGCCTAGTGGACGCGGAAGCCCTCTGCTGGGCGACAGATTTGGGATAAGGCTCGCGATCGCTGGGAATTTTACAGAGGATTCTGATCCAGATTAGCTGCTTGCCAAATTTGCTCGATCGTGATCGCTGGCTGCTGATCGGCCGATTGCTGACTCATGGTTGCAAGAATAGGCGACTGAATTAACCCAGACTGATCTTGGGGAATTTCGTCATATAACCCTTCTTGTAATTGCAGAATAGTCAAGCGATTTTCGAGGGGATCCACAATCCAATATTCAGGAATTCCCGCTGCGGCATATTCCGATCGCTTGTAGCGATAATCCCGCCCGATCGAATCGAGGCTGACAATTTCCACAGCGAGCAAGGGCGGCGTTTCAAAAACTGCCGATCGCCCCGCTAATTCCTGCACCTGCTCCCGTTGCACAACGCATAAATCCACCACGCGCGATCGCCGAAATCCCGTTCTGACACCAATTTCGGCAAATACCATCCAAGGTAGGTTGTTTTGACCAATTACCTGGCGAAGATAGTCACTTAAAAACTGAGCAATCAAAAAGTGCTCGATTCTGGGTGGATTCATGGGAATTAGTTCACCATCCACTAATTCATAACGAACATCACTGGCTGAGTCATCGGCTTGATGATTCAGATAGTCCTCAAAGGTCAAGAGGCGATCACGAGTTGTAACCATCGAGTTCTGTCCTGATGTTGGCTATTTTGTTTCTTGTTTGAAATCTTGATTCTATTAAAGTTTGAGATGGCTTGGGATTTTTTCTGATCGTGATTTGGGTTAGTGATTATTGTGATTTTAAGTAACTTGAATTGACAATTATTCAATTGCTAAATGCTGGAAAGTTAACGCGATCGGGCGGTTGCCAGCCGCAGGAATTTGATCGCGCAGAATGATGGATTGCTCATAAACCAAGCATAGCTGACTCTTGCCGGCCGGTAGGGCGATCGGCAAGTTCAAATCCAGGGCTTGGTTACGGGATAAAAGCTCACTGCGCCACAGGAGTTGATCATCTAAAAAGATGCTGAGTTGCTGATCGGTCACAGGCACTGTCGCTTGAATTTTGAGCTGTCGAGTTTGAGACCGATCGCTCTGCAAATCCAGGACGGTCATGGGGGCCAAACCCCAGCGTTGACCTTGGCGATTGCGATCTAACCCGCCGCGAATTTCCACACCGCGCACAGTTCCGAACTGCACGAGGTCTAGCTCCGGCGCGGCGGTTTTCAGGGGGGCGGTTTCCGGATCCAGGCGATCGCGATTGGCAGGATCTGGGCTGACGGGGGCTGGGTCGAGAAAGGGCGAAAAACGCAACAGTCGCGCCTGATCCAAATCAACTAGGCCTTGCCAGGGGGCTGGCTTGGGAATAAACACCACACGCCCCATGCCCGGCACGGTGGTTTGGGCGATCGGGTGGCCCAATTGGGCATAAAACTCCCTTTCACATCCCCGGGCTAGGCGATCGACATAGAGATTAATGCCCGCAAAATCGCCTAATTGGAAGAATCGCCGAAAAAACTCCCACTCGTCCCTGCGAAAACAGCGGCGCTGGCGTTGGGTTTGGTTTAAATCCGGATGATCGGGCAGGGCCAAATATTGCCAACCGGCTTCGAGGTAGGGGGTGAGCTGGCTGGGGTGCAATCGCCCCAAGTATTGCCCCACGGTGGCTTTGTGGTGAAACCGGCTGAGGGCGTGGGTGCTGGGATGATGGGCAAAAAAAGGGCAGGTGCCATCGCCACTGCCCACGCCGTTTCCCCCTGTTACGCAAAAGGGCCAGTCCAAAACAGCCGTGCCCGGTTGCTGGGCCACTAGGGCCATGTAGGGCTGAAAGCTGGGATCTAGGGGTTGTGCGCGGGGCTTGAGGCCATAGCCGCCGATTAAGTCCAGCAAGCAGATGCCTGCCACGGCCAAGGCGGCCCAGCGGTTCCATTGTCGCGTTCGGGCCGATCGGCTCGCATCCGGCTGCCAACCCAGGCTGCATAGGGCCAGGGCGATTGGGAAGACCACCGTACCCCGTCCGGCGACGCGATTAAACGAAAACCAGGGAAACCACTGCAAAATCGGTAAATCCCAGGGGCGATAGGCGATTAAACAGCCCATCAGCAAACCGAGGGGCACAAAAGCCGCCCACCAGCGCCGCCGTTGCCAGCAGCCGATCGCCCCCGCCAGCAACAACCCCCAGCCAACCACCCCATCAAAATCTGTTTCTAGGGGACTGGGCAGCACGGCTCGCCACCAGCCGGCCGCCGCGATCGGGTTGATTCGCGGCCAATAGGGGGCCAAAAGGCGCAGGGGATGGGCAAACCAAGCGCGATCGAAGGTGTTGCTCCAGTCCAACTCCTTGGCTAGCTGCACGATGGGAATCACCGGCAGCAGATATAACCAAGCGGCCCAAATGATGAGGACGATCAATCCCCACTCGATCGGGCGGAAGGGTGGCCAGCCATAAATCCAATAGCCAAGCCGGAGCTGCCAATCTTGGTTCTTTGCGTCTTGGTGGGCATCGGCGGCCAGCTCAATTGCTTGGGTTCGCCACCGCCACCACCTCACCGCCAACATCCATCCCCCCGACAGCACCAGCGACAGCAGCCCAAACCCCGCCACATAGCCCAAGTCCTGGCCCAAGCTCAGGAGCGCCAACGCCCCGCGCCCCAGCCACCAGGCCCGCCCGATCGCCCGGCCCCGCACAAATCGCCACACCAACACAAAATCCGTGGCCAGGCTCAGACCCAGCCAATGGACGATCGCCATGTTGCTGTGAAACGGAAACTTACAAATTAGGGCGTAGATGTTCAAAAACACCGCCCCGATCGCCGTTAAAGTTGCCCGCCGTTCCCCAAAGTCCGGCTGCAAAATTCGCGCGATGCCAAACAGGGCGATCGCCACCGACAGCAGAAAATATAACTTCAGCCAAGGGCCCGCCCCGCCCAGACTGAAAAGCAAAGCATAGAACAAATCTCGCTCCAGACCCCAGGCCTGGAGAGCCACTTGCCCCCCGTAGGGATAAAACGCCCGATCGCTGACTAAATCGATATGCGGCAGGGGCCACCAGTGCCAATGCTCCCGCACATAAAATCCCATCGCTTCCCAGAGATCCGTGTCCCCCGCTCCCACCACCGGGAGCCAGGGCTGGGGCCCCAAAATCAAAACCCCCAGCAGACCATACAACAGCGCCGCCAACCACCACCCTTGCGGATGTTGTGTTCGGGCGCTGCGCCAGGCCGCTGCCAGGGCCTTGGTCTTAGTCTTGAATATATTCCGCACCGGTGGCCAAAGCCTGTTCTGCACGCATGAACTCTCGGCCTAAATAAGCCGCATGATCCAGCATTGAAACCGGTATCGGCTGGGTTTGTTCGAGCAATTTCACACAGAGTTCCTTGGCGGTGCGTCCGGTATAGAGGGCCTCGGCCGTGCGCGGAACAGAACCCTTCGCCGGAATCACCTTGCCGGTGACCGGATCCGTGGCCAAGCCCCGATCGTTAATCACGGTGCTGTAGTGTTTGGCGCAAATTAAGGCCTGTTCCCGATCGAGGTAGATCACGAAATAGCCAGCCGGGTCAAGGTCTAAAGGCCGTTTGGATAATTCATCGTCGATCGCCTGGCGTGTTTCCACAGAATTGAGGGTCATATCAACTGACATATTGACGGGTAGATGAATGGATCAATTATCAGATGAATTTGATGCCTAATCACGGTTCACATTGCCAAGCTGCGACGAAATAAACCGATCCATCCAACCATTCAAGTAGGCAATATTAGCCGATTGATGGGCCGGGTCAACCGACTCCAGGGGATGGGGAGCCAAGCCACGCAGAGCCGCCGTGGTGACACAATACATGGACTTTTGAAATGATTGGCAAATTTTCACCAATAAATCGTCTTCATGGCGCAGGCTATTTTCATAGAATTGGTGCAAATAATCGGGCACAAAATGCCGCATGTCCTGCATCAGGAGGGTTGGCGGAATGCCTGCGCCGCCCACGGGCAACGGGTCAGCATAGAGCGCACCATAGGCAAAATCGCCCTGTTCGGTGGGAATGCGGGCCGCTTGGGCATTGTAGGAAATCGTGCCGCTGAAGGGGGTTCCTCGGAAAAAGACCGCCTCCACGTAGGGCACAGCCGCATCCATTAGGAAGGTCATCTTGGCCGATCGGGGCACAATGTCATAGGTCACCCCACCCAATTCCACGGCATATTCAATGGGGGAATTGGCCCCCGCCACCAGACCATCTTGGATATGTTGAACCACCTGGGGAATGGTGGTGATTTTGCGGCGATCGTACTGATCTGAAAGGCTCATGAACATGTCGCTCATGATTCGCCAAAATTGCCCCAAGGCTCGGTAATAGGCTAATTGCCGCACTTGTTCTAGCAAAAACTCAGGAAAGAGCTGATCCATTCCCAAGACGATCAGGTTTTTGGCAAAACGGGCCCGAATCGCTTTTTTGGCAAGGGCAATAAATTCTGGTGAATCTAGATAGTTATCATATCGGCCGCCCCCATGCCAGAACATAGCCTTCATGCAATATTCGGCATATTCAAAATTGATTCGATCGTGCCGCCAATGTTTCAGTAACTTCGGTAGCGAAATTTCGCCATTAAAGTATTTAAAAAATGGAAAAAATCGCAAAAACTGATGCAGAGCAATATAGTTTAGGTTGTTAGAATAGGCATCTAAAATAATGCCGTAGCTATGCAAAATGCCCACCACTTCCAGCACGTTGCTGGGGCTGTCTTTCAGCATGGCTTCCCCTTGCAAGAGCCGCTCGATCGTGCTGTTTAGGGGATGGGTGGCAGTCATAGAGAGCATGGGTTGAAAACCTTAAGCTGGGGCAATGGTGTTGAAGTTCGCAGCTTGAATTCACAGCTTGAATTTGCGGTTTAAATTCGTGGCTTGAATTCGTGGCTTGAATTCGTAGTTTGAATTCTGGGAACTGACAATTCTGATGATCTGATTATATGAGGATGCCAAAGGAGCAATCAGAATTGGCCGGCGGTTGGTGATGTTCGTGCCCGATCGCGGGGGTGATGACGGGCGATCGGGCAGTGCCAAGCCCTGAAACGGGGCCTGAAGCGGTGATTATTTAGGGACTGTGATGGGCCGCTAGGGCGATCGCGGTGGTGACCGGCTCGCTCCAGTAGGCCAGCCAACTGGGTTGCAGACCAAACAGGGCGATCGGGACAGCCAAGGCAATGGCCGGGGCCCGATCGAGCCAACTCACCGAGGGCAAATTGGCCACCCGCTCCGTCAGCCGCCCAAAAAATGACTGATTCAGCAAAATCAGGAAATAGACCGCCGTTAGCCCCGTGCCAACCATGCAGAGCAAGGTATAGATCGGATAGGTGGGGAAGCTGCCTCGGAAGATCAAAAACTCCGCAATGAAGCCCGCCATTCCGGGAATGCCACTGCTGGCCATCACCCCCAACACCATCAACGACCCCACCACCGGCAACCCCCGTTGGGGATTAAACAACCCGCTGAGGGCGCTCAGTTGGCGAGTACCCACCTTTTTATAAACAATCCCCACCAGCAGAAACAACAGGCCAGAAATCAAGCCATGGGCCACCATCTGAAATTCCGCACCCATGAGGCTGACGGGGGTGGCCGCTGCCGCCGCCAGCAAAATAAAGCCCATGTGCCCCACGGAACTGTAGGCGACCAAGCGTTTCATGTCCCCATTGGCGATGCCTTCGGAAATGGCGGCAAAGGAACCATAGAGCACGCTCACCACGGCCCAGGCGGCCATCCAAGGTGCAATTTGGGTCCAGGCTTCGGGGAACATGCCCAACCCAAACCGGATTAAGCCATAGGTTCCCAGCTTCAGCAGCACACCGGCTAGCAGAACGGAGATGGGTGTGGAGGCTTCCACGTGGGCATCGGGCAGCCAGGTATGGAGAGGAACCAGGGGAATTTTGATGCCAAAGCCCACCACGAGCAGCGCCAGCAGCAAGAGTTGGGACGCGGCAGGCAAGAGGGATTCGGGGGCGGTGGCTTGGGCGATCGCAAATTCCCGCAGGGGTTCATAGCCAAAGGTGCTGAAACCGGCGGCGCTGGCTAATCCTAGGAAGGCGGCCAAGATCAAGATTCCAGAAACGGCCGTGTAGATCAAAAATTTGGTGGCCGCATAGCCGCGCCGGGCCCCGCCCCAAATGGCAATTAGGAAATAGAGCGGGATGAGTTCTAGTTCATAGAACAGGAAGAACAGCAGCAGGTCTTGGGCTAGGAAAGCTCCATATACACCGCTGGTGAGTAACAACAGCAGGCTGTAGTAAAACCGGGGGCGGTTGATGGCTTCGTTGGTGCTGAAGATGGCGATGCCGACCAGCATGGTGTTGAGCACCACCAGCGGGAAGGACAGGCCATCAATGGCGAGGCTGTAGCTGAGGCCGAGTCGATCGATCCAGGGGAAGGATTCAACCAGGGACAGGCGATCGGTGCCGGGGTCAAATTGGGTCACGATCACCCCGGTAATAATCGTTAGGCCAATCCAGTTCAAGATGGCCGCCTGGCGGGCCTGGGTGGCGTTGACTTTGCCGGGCCAAAGGGCGATCGCGATCGCGCCGACAATGGGAATCCAAACCAACAAACTCAGCAGCACAGTTTTTGCCTCTCTGTCTCAGCCATCAATCATCAGCAACCAATCATCAGCAACCAATCATCTATCTCAGCCATCAATCAGCCGTTTATTGGCCCGTGGCTCGCCCGTGACTCGCCTGCTATTCGCTTCTGAATCTTCCGTTTCTTGCCCATTGGGTTCCTAGAACCACAGTTGCGCCAAAGACCATCCAGCCAAGACCACCATCATGCTGACGCTGATCAGCACCACCAAAACGTAGCCTTGGGATTGGCCAGAGGTGCTGTATTTCAAGCCCTCGCCACCAAATAGGGCCGCTACCCCGACCAAATTCACCAGGCCGTCAATGACGTAGCGATCGATCCAGGCCGTGAACCGGGCCGCCGCCCCCACCACGAGGGCAATGGTGAACCGATAGATTCGATCGATATAAAAGTCGTAGGCCAACAAATCTTGTAGGGCTGGAATCGGCAACTTCACCGGCCGCGCCACGGCCCCGAAGCTATAGATGGCAATCCCGATCGCCGCGCCCAGGGCCGCCGAAGTCACCAGGGCGATCGTTTCTGTGATCGGAAATTGCAGCATTCCCACCCGGGTTAACAGCAGCTGCCACCGCTCCAACATCAAGGGAACCAACAGGGTCAGGACGATCGAGGACACGATCGGCACGGCCATAGTCCAGCCCACCTCCGGGGCCCGGCGAGTTTTGGGTTGTGTGGAGCCACCAAACACCAGCCCAAACACCCGGGCCAAGTTCAGTGCCGTTAAGCCATTCACCAACAAGACCACCGCGATCGACCAACTGGGCATGGCTGGCTCACTGAGCCACCGCTCCATGGCCCAAAAGGATCCCAAGGGCAACAGGGCGACCATTCCCATGGAGCCAGCCACAAAAGCCATAGTCGAAACGGGCATTTTTGACCACAGGCCGCCCATTTGGGTCATGTCTTGGGTGCTGGTGTTCAGAATGACACCGCCAATGCTGGTGAACAGAGCCGCCTTCGCGATCGCATGGGTCAGCAGCAACAGCAACGCCACATCCGTTTGTTGCAACCCCACCGCAATGAACACCAACCCCAGATAGGCGCTGGTGGTGTGGGACAGGGCCCGCTTCAGGTCAATTTGGGCAATTCCCACCAACGAAGCCCCGATCGCCGTCATGGTTCCCAAGGCAATGGGAATCGCCGACCCCAAGGGCGACAGGGCCAACACCGGAGCCAGCTTAATCAGCACATAGGCTCCACAGGCCACCACGATCGAATTCCGCATCAGGGAAGCTGGATTGGGCCCTTCCATGGCTTCGTCCAGCCACAGGTGCAGCGGAAATTGGGCACATTTGCCCGTGGGCCCCGCAATGAGGGCGATCGCCAGCAAACCCGCTTGCCAGTCCGTTAACTGAGCCGTTTGGGCCCAATCCGCCAAGTCCGAAAAATTCAAACTGCCGCTGAGGGTCGAAAGGGCCAATGTCCCCATCAGCAGCAAAATATCCCCCACCCGCTTGGTCAGAAAAGCATCGCGGGCCCCTGTAACGGCCAAGGGCTGTGCATACCAATAGCCCACGATCAGATAGGTGGAAAGGGTCAGCATCTCTAGCAGGCAGTAGCTCAACAGCAAAGAATCGCTAATCGCTAAGCCGCTCATGGCCCCTTCAAAAAAGCCCATCATGGCGAAGAATCGCGCTAAGCCCCAGTCCTTTTCCAGGTAACCCAGAGAGTAGACCTGCGCCACCAAACTCAGCCCCGTGACCAGCTCCATGGCCCCCAAACTGACCGGCGAAACCTCCAAGACAAAGGAGAGCTTGAAATCCGCCACCTCCAGCCAATTAAAACTGAGGTATTGCGCCTCCTGACCCCAAAACTCCCGAAACAGCCAACCGCCGTGGATGGCGGCCAAAATCGTCATCAATAGGTTGATGTAGGCGGCGGGCCGGGGCCCCGTGCGTCGGATGGTTCCCGTGGCCCAAGGCAGGGTCATCAACGCCCCAATCAAGCCATAGGCCGGCACAAGCCAGACGGTTTGCACCAGCCATTGAGTCAGAGGGGGTAAGGCGGTCATGGGCGATCGCGTTCAAGGTAAGGGTGAACAGGAAAATTTAAAAAGGCGCAAAAAGGCGCAATCAGGCGAAAAAGCCAGCAATAGCCAGCAATAGAGCTAAAAACAATCAGACGCAAAACAGACGGCAAGTTGGCCGGCCATCGTTAAGCCTAGCAAGGGATTGGATCGGTTTTGATCCTCTGCGATCCTCAGTTTGGCATCCCCTGTAGCGGGGTTCGTGCCGCTGCCAAGGGAATTGCGCCCAGGGCGATCGGGTATTTTGACCCCATGGTCTAGTCGAGCAACTTCGGTTGTTCGGTTAGGGCCGGAATCCCTACGCCTTTAGGCTGGGGAGGATATCAACGTTGAAGACGATGATCCAATGTTTTTGATCATTTCATGCAAAGGTCATGCAAAGGCGTTGATGGGATGCCTTGGGCAATCGAGATCAACTTTGCAATTCCTTTGCAGGGGGATTAATTTTTCTGATTTTCTGATAAGCGAACGAGGGCTTAACCGCAAGTTATCAAAACGATTGAGATTAAAAAAGCTGATTGGGGACGCTTTTCACTACACTAGGGAATAGGCAAACTAGTTAGTAAAGCGTTCATTCCTGCCCAGGTAGCAATCCGTAACGAATCGTTGCGGGGCGAATTGCCTTAGGTGCTGCCCCCTGTAGCCTAATGCGTAGGGAGCCGTAACTAGGCTTGGGAAGTTCGTCAACGCTATTCTGCGGGGGAATCGCGGGTTTAGTGGGTTTTTTACGAAAACCCGCGCTCTATCGTGCGTATTATTTCCAATTCTTGAGAAATAATGGCTAGCGCCAGATCCCCAAGGGGGGTACGATAAATGCCGCGATCGCACTAGCGCAGGGACGATCGTCCTTGGAAACAACCAAGGCGTTCTACAACATTCGCGTTTACGACACAACATAAGGAGTTCGGCAATGCCTATTGCAGTCGGAATGATTGAAACCCGTGGTTTTCCCGCCGTTGTGGAAGCCGCTGATGCGATGGTGAAGGCCGCTCGGGTGACCTTGGTGGGCTACGAGAAGATTGGTAGCGCCCGCGTGACCGTAATCGTCCGTGGCGATGTGTCGGAAGTGCAAGCTTCCGTGGCCGCTGGCGTGGAATCCGTGCGCCGCGTGAACGGTGGTGAAGTGGTTTCGACCCACATCATTGCCCGTCCCCACGAAAACCTGGAGTATGTGCTGCCGATCCGCTACACCGAGGCAGTGCAACAGTTCTCGGAATAGTCATCCAAGCGCGAAGTTGGCTGCGTTAGGCTTTGACGCAATTTCAGCGGGCAGCAGTTTTTAAGCGATCGAGCATGAGAATCAGTCGTCTCCATCAGCGGGCAAACCCCAGGGGACTGGGGAGCTTAAACCATTGGTGTTGAGATCAAGGTTCCGAATGCGCTGGCATGACGCGATCGCCCTATCGAAATTGGTTAAGACCTAACTTCATCCAACGGGCCAAAAATTTTTGTTTGGGTCTGATAACGACTCGATCGCACTGTCGGTTAGTCAGTGCTTGTCCCGATATTCCGAAACAATGCAATTTATTGAATTGCAAAGCGTTTTTAGAACTTTCTGATCGAGGCGATCGCTTCGATCAGGTCAGTGGCTAAAACGGATAGGAGTGTTGAGGGTGAGTCCTCGTAAAAAAAGCTTCAAAGTGCCTGTTGTTTTCGCGATCGTTCACAGTGCTGGTTTGAATCAGTTGCTATGCAAATTGCACGGGTCTGCGGCACGGTGGTTAGCACCCAAAAGGAACCCAGCCTACGGGGTGTGAAGTTTCTGTTAGTGCAGTTGGTCGATGCGGCTGGTCAGCTCACGCCGAAATATGAGGTGGTGGCTGACGGGGTGGGGGCTGGCATGGATGAATGGGTGCTGGTGGCCCGGGGCAGTGCTGCTCGTCAAGTGGAGGGGGGCGAAGGTCGTCCAATTGACGCGGCGGCCATTGCGATCATCGACACCGTGAGCGCTGAGAATATGCGCTTGTACAGCAAGAGTGATGAAGACCGGCTGCTGTTGCCCAATAATGCCCGGTTGCCGAATTAGGGTCACCAGTGCGGAGTTACCAGGAATGGTCTAGGGACTTACTTCTAGGTCTGTTCCAGGAATTTGCAATTAAAGGTGACTAATGGCAATGGGGACTCATGGCAACTTGGGTGAATGGCAACTTGGGTGAATGGCAACTTGGGTGAATGGCAACTGAAATGCGGCGATCTAGCGATCAGGTCAACTCAATGGAGTCACTTGATCATCTAAATCAACGACATGGAAGGCAGCCAGTTCGGCCCTGCCAGCCTGGGTCGCAAACGCAGCCACCTGCACCGCGATTGAGTAGGAAGCTTCCTGGTTGCAGCATTCGCTAGCGAATCGCAGCAACTGTTAGTGAAGTCGTGACGGAGGTTTTAAGCATGGGATCGCGAGGGGCAAATGGAACGGTTATTGATCGGAAGTCACTGGCTTCCGATCAATCCGTGCGGCCCGCCATCCATCCCACGGCTCAAGTTCATCCGTTCGCCAATGTGGTTGGTCAAGTAACGATCGCCGCTGGGGCAAGGGTGGGGCCAGGCACATCGGTGCGAGCCGATCGGGGCGCAGCGTTCCACATCGGTGCGGGGGCATCGGTGGAAGATGGAGCGTTGATCCATGGGTTGGCCGACGGCTGTGTGTTGGGGGATGACGGCCAAGATTATGCGGTTTGGATTGGTGAATCGGCGACAGTATCACACCTGGCGCTGATTCATGGCCCCGCCTACATCGGCAGCGATTGCTTCATTGGCTTTCGATCGACCGTGTTTAATGCGCGGGTCGGCGATGGCTGTATTGTGATGATGCATGTGCTGATTCAAGACGTGGAAATTCCGTCGGGGCGTTATGTGCCGTCGGGTTCAACGATTCTGACGCAGGAACAGGCCGATGCGCTGCCAGTGGCTCGGGAGCGCGATCGGGAGTTTGTGCGCCAGTTGGCCGGGTTGGATCATTGGCCTGAGGGGGCAATCGCCAACCCGACGGGCAATTGGCCCGCCAACGGTTCTGCTGTTCAAGATTATCGTTCTGAAGGTTCTGGGGGTTCCGTGGTTACGACGACGTTGAGCGCCGAGTTGGTGCAACAGGTTCGCCAATTGCTGGCTCAGGGATACCAAGTCAGCGCTGAATATGCCGACGCACGCCGCTTCCGGGCCAATGCCTGGACGAGCTGCGCCCTGCCGCGATCGGCCTATGAAAGCGACGTGCTGACGGCCCTAGAAGGCTGCCTGCGTGATCACGCGGGTGAATATGTGCGGGTGATCGGAATTGATCCTGCGGTTAAGAAACGGGTTTATGAATCGGTTGTCCATCGCCCGGGCGACAAGGTGGGCCAAGGCACGTTCACCAGCGCCAAAGCCAGCCAACCGAGCAGCAACGGCAACGGCTCCAAAGCTCCGACCAGCAATGGTGCGGTTGGTGGCGATTTGGCCACCCAAGTGCGCCAACTGCTAGCCCAGGGCTACCAAATTGGTACGGAACATGCGGATCCGCGCCGCTTCCGGGCCAATGCTTGGACGAGCTGCAAGCCGATCGACTCCACCAGCGAGTCCCAGGTGTTGAGCCAGCTCCAAGGCTGCTTGACCGACCATGCGGGCGAATATGTGCGCCTGATTGGGATTGATAAACGGGCTAAGAAGCGCGTTTTTGAATCGGTGATTCAACGGCCCGATGGTTCCGGAGCCAAGGCAGTGACCGGTGCTTCGGCAGCCGCTGCCAGCAATGGTGCAGCGGTGGCTACGGGTGGCATTTCGGCGGAAGCAGCAGCCCAAATTCGGCAACTGGTGGCCCGGGGTTGCAAAATCACGGCGGAATTTGCCGATGTGCGTCGCTTCCGAGCCAACGCTTGGACAACTTGCGGTTCGGTGCAAGCCACTTCGGAACGGGAGGCGATCTCGTCCTTGAGCGCCTGCATGGCCGATCACGCCACCGCCTATGTGCGTTTGGTGGCTGTGGAACCCGGCAGCAAGCGCCGCGCCGCTGAAATCATTGTTCAGCGTCCCGGTGTGCAAGCGGCCAACAATGCGGTGAGCTTCAGTGCTCCTGCGGCGGCCAGCACCAATGGCTCTGCTCCGGTGAGTGCCGGAAACGTGCCCGCTGCCGTGGCCCAGCAAATTCAAAAGCTCCTCAGCCAAGGCTACCGAATTGGCGCTGAATATGCCGATGCGCGTCGGTTCCGGGCTAATGCTTGGACGAGCTGCGGCGGACTGGAAGGCTCCTCGGCTAACCAAGTGCTGGCGGCCCTGACGGCTTGCTTGGCAAATAACCCCACAAGCTACGTGCGTGTGATTGGCATCGACCCGACGGCCAAGAAGCGCGTTTACGAAGAAGTGGTTCAGCGTCCCGGTCGCTAAGACCCGGAGGCCCTCATCCCCCTATTCGGCTGCCGCATGATGACCCTGCAACCGCTACATCCGGTGGACGATCGCCAGTCCTGGATTTCCGGCGAAGTGACGCTTGATCCAACGGCGACGATCGCCCCCGGGGTGCTGTTACAGGCGGATCCGGGCAGCCGAATTACGATCGGCCCCCACGTGACGATTGGGATGGGCGCAGTTGTCCATGCCTGTCAAGGGGGGCAGATTGTCCTGGAAGCCTCGGCCCATCTGGGGGCCGCTGTGCTGCTGATTGGCGCGGTACGGGTGGGCCGATCGGCTTGCATTGGCCCCAGCACGACTGTTTTGAACCAGTCGATCGCCCCTGGTCAGCGAATTGCGCCGGGTCAATACTTAGGAGATTCAGACCTAGGAGATTCAGACCTAGGAGATTCAGACCTAGGAGATTCAGGAACTCAAAATTCAAATCCGGGAAATTCAGGGGCTGAAAATCCAGGGGCTAAGAATTTAAATACGGGAGATTTGAGGGCTGAAGATTTACCGGCCGCCTCTCAGTTCGACCAGAGCCTGATCGCCCCCAGCCCGCAACCAACCGCCCCGGTGACCGATGACCCGCCCGATCCGTTGCCCTCTCCCTGGGATGAGGACGATGAAGAACGCCAGGATCGGAGTGGCCGTTTCTATCGCCCGGGATTTTCCGGAAGTCCTTTTCCGCCTGCACCACCCGCCGCGCCGCCCTTGCCGGAACCCGTGCCCTACCAAGCACCGCCGGGTTTGGCTCCCGGTGTCAGCCCCATTCAGCCGCGCCCGATCGCCACACCAGCCATTCTTCCCGGCACTTCAGCAACCTCAACCACTTCAGAGCCGCTGACCTCGACACCGACTGTGGCCGAGCCGCCGCCCACCCCAAGCGCGATCGTCACCCAAACCACTGAGCATCAAATTGTGGAGCAAAAGGTGGAAGTCTATGGACGCAGCCACGTGAATCGGTTGCTGTCCATGATGTTTCCCTATCAGCAATCCCTGAACGGAACCCATGGAGCCGGTCAACTGCCCTCTGCCCACTCGCCAGGCGCGGATGATCGGGATGAACCCTGAGTTCCTGTTCACCCGATCGCGCCAATCTCTGTGGCGGGCCGAACCTGTGGCAGGCCTAAGATAGAGGCAGCAATGTTCTGAATTGCCCCGAATTGCCCCGATCGTTCCCCTTGCGTCCCTCCCTTTTCTCCGATGACCGCTGCCACTCCCGCAAATCAATCTGCCCTCGGCATGGTCTCAACCCGCAGTTTTCCGGCAATTGTCGGCACTGCGGACATGATGCTGAAATCTTCGGGGGTGACCCTGGTGGGTTTCGAGAAAACCGGTAGCGGCCATTGCACCGCGATCGTGCGGGGCAACGTTGCCGATGTGCGAATTGCCGTGGAAGCTGGCGCAGAAACTGCCGGACAATTTGGGCAACTGGTGGGCAAAACCGTGATTCCGCGGCCGCTGCCTAACTTGGATGCGGTGTTGCCGATTCGGCCACCCAGTTGGGACGCTTTGGCGGAAATGCCCCGCAGCCCGTTTGCTAATCAAGCGGTGGGCTTATTAGAAACCGTCGGCTTTCCGGCCATGGTGGGAGCCGCCGATGCCATGCTCAAGGGAGCCGATGTGCGGTTGGCCGCCTACGAGACGATCGGGGATGGCCTTTGCACCGCCATCATTCGCGGCTCCGTGGCTGACGTGGGCATGGCGATTCAAATTGGCATGGCTGAAGCAGAACGGATTGGCCAACTCCACGCGGTGATGGTGATTCCCCGCGCCTTGGAAGACTTGGAACGGGCCTTGCCCTTGGCGGAACATTGGCAAGCGACAGTGGAAACTCGTCGGGCGATTCCGATCGAGCTGCATCAAGTGGAGCGGCGGGTGATGCAACCGGTGGCCCTGCCGGAGCTGCAACGCTTAGAACCAGTGGAGCTGCCGATGCGTGAGCCTCAGCAGTTGGAACGATTTGAGGAGCGCCTTTAGGACGCGCTTGGGTTTCGTGATGGTTGCCTGATTGAAGCCAATCTGCATCCAGCCAAAACCTGCAAATTGAATAGCCAAGTTAATCGCCCCTGAGCATGATGATTGCGCCAGGGGCTGATTTTGCGGCTGATTTTAGCGACGGGCCGTTACCGTGCCCGTCAAGTTGGCCAGTAGGGTTTCCACCGCCGCATCATATTGGGGATCGACCCGATCGGGGGCGGATCGATCCCCAATCGGCAGCGGGGGTGGGCCATCAATGGGGCGATTCGGCTCAATGCCGGCTTGGTTGATATCCCGGTGGGATGGGGTCTCATATTTAGCGATGGTTACCGCCAATCCGGAGCCGTCGGCCAAATCGAACAGGGATTGAATTAACCCCTTACCAAAGGTGCGTTCGCCCACCAATTGGGCCCGGCCGCTGTCTTGCAATGCCCCGGCCAAAATCTCGCTGGCGCTGGCGGTTCCCCGATTCACCAACACCACCAACGGCGCGTCGGTGAGGGCATTGCCGCTGGCCTCGAAGGAGTCGAATACCCCTTGGCGATTTACCGTATAAACGATCGGCCCGCTATCAATCCATTGTCGGGCGATCGCAATGCCCGCCTGTAGCAGTCCGCCGGGATTATTGCGCAGATCGAGCACAAACCCCTCAGCCCCTTGTCGCGACAGTTGCTTGATGGCGGCGGCCATTTCCGCCGCTGCGTTGCCATTGAACTGGCTGAGGCGCAGGTAGCCAATATTGCGCCCCTGATCGCGCCGCAACTCCGCCACTACCGGATTAATCGCAATGCGATCGCGCACCAAGTCGTAGTGCTTAGGTTCCGGTTCCCCCGATCGCTGAATTTGCAATCGCACCTGACTGCCCGAGGGGCCGCGCATCCGCTCCGCCGCCTCATCCAAGCTCATGGCCTTGGTGGGGATGCCGTTAATGCTCAGAATTTGATCCTGGGGCAAAATTCCCGCGCGATCGGCCGGTGAACCCGCCAAGGGAGCCACCACCGTCAAAGCGCCCGTTTCGGGATCGAGCGCGATTTGTAACCCCACCCCGGTCAGTTCCCCGGAGGTGTTGGTTTGCAAACTGCGATATTGCTCCGGCGACAGGAATCGGGTGAAGGGATCCCCCAAGACCGCCAGCATTTCTTGAATCGCTCCATAGGTTTCCGTTCGATCGCGCAAGGGCTTTTTCAGCGCCTTTTCACGAATCCACCACCAGTTTTGATGATTAAACGTGTCGTCTATATAAGCGCGGTTAACAATTCGCCATGCTTCACTCAGCAGCTTTTGCTCCTGGGTCATGGCCCAAGCGCGATCGGTGGGCCCACCCAGCCACAGCAGCAGCACCCATAACCCTAGGAGGAGTCCAACCCTAAATGGTTTTTGAATCAGATTCTTAAGCATGAAACCGATCCTAACTGCTGAAAGGGGCTTCCTCAAACCCTACCCAAAATTGTTTAACTTGCGAGGTCGAGTGACAACCCGGCCCGGCGCGATCGCCCCCTGAGCCATCCCCTTCCTGAGAATGGCTTACGGACTCCCCGGATGGGTCAGCGCCATAGCCAGGCACTCCCGAAGGCAAAGTAAATCCCCCCCTCCGCGCGATCGCACCACTGATCGGGTCTCCGTATCAGGTTGGGAGGATTTCCAGTGTGTTAAATTTTTTAAAAAGCGCCATGCATTTTTAAGTTTCAGCCTCATCCGTTTCCAGCAAGGGACTCCGCAGCTATGTCGAAACTGTACGAATGGTTCGACGAGCGTTTGGAAATCCAAGCACTCGCCGACGACGTGACGGACAAGTACGTTCCGCCCCACGTCAACATCTTCTACTGCCTGGGCGGTGTCACGCTGGTCTGTTTCCTGATCCAGTTTGCCACCGGCTTTGCCATGACCTTCTACTACAAGCCCACCGTGGCAGAAGCGTTCTCGTCGGTGCAATACCTCATGACCGACGTGAGCTTTGGCTGGCTGATCCGCTCCATCCACCGCTGGTCTGCCAGCATGATGGTGCTGATGATGATCCTGCACGTCTTCCGCGTGTACCTGACCGGTGGTTTCAAAAAGCCCCGCGAACTGACCTGGGTAACGGGTGTGGTGTTGGCCGTGTTGACCGTTTCCTTCGGTGTGACCGGCTACTCGCTGCCCTGGGACCAAGTGGGCTACTGGGCTGTGAAGATCGTGTCCGGCGTGCCTGAGGCGATCCCGGTCGTCGGTTCGACCATTGTTGAACTGCTGCGCGGTGGCGAAAGCGTTGGCCAAGGCACCCTCACTCGCTACTACAGCCTGCACACCTTCGTCCTGCCCTGGATGATCGCCGTGTTCATGCTGATGCACTTCCTGATGATCCGCAAGCAAGGGATCTCGGGCCCCCTCTAAAGATGCGCTACCGGGTGTGGCTGGCTTGGTGCTCATTCGCCGGTTGTTGAATTGTGTATCACCGTCTTGAACTCCCTCGGGAGCTTTTTTAGGATTGGTCTTCAGGATTGGTCTTCAGGATTGGTCTTAAGGATCGTTCAGGATCGGACTAAAGAACACAGGGAGCAACCGGCTCCACCCTTGTCCCACCTGCCGTTTTAAATTCCCTTCACGGAGAAGCGTTTAGCGATGTCCATCCTCAAAAAGCCGGATCTGAGCGATCCGAACTTGCGCCTGAAGCTAGCCAAGGGCATGGGTCACAACTACTACGGTGAACCCGCTTGGCCGAACGATTTGCTCTATGTGTTCCCGGTGGTGATCCTGGGAACCTTCGCCCTGATGGTGGGTCTGGCTGTGCTGGATCCGGCGATCGTGGGTGAACCGGCGGATCCGTTTGCCACGCCGCTGGAAATTCTGCCGGAGTGGTACCTGTATCCGGTGTTCCAAATCCTGCGGATTCTGCCGAACAAGCTGTTGGGTATCGCCTGCATGGGCGGCATTCCTCTGGGCTTGATGCTGGTTCCGTTCATTGAGAACGTGAACAAGTTCCAAAACCCCTTCCGTCGTCCGGTGGCCATGGCTTCGTTCCTGTTTGGAACTGCCTTTGCCATCTGGTTGGGTATCGGCGCAATCATGCCGATCGACAAGTCCCTGACCTTGGGCCTGTTCTAAGGCAGCGGGTTTGCTGGACAACTGCTGAAACTGATTGCGGCGATTAGTTGCTATCAGTTGCCATTGATATCAAACGGGGCGATCGATTCAGTTCGATCGCCCCGTTTTGATTGGGTTCTTGATTGAATTTTTGCTTGGTTTGAGCTTTCTGTTTAGTTTCATCTTTCTATTGCTGGCTTAAGCTCAAGTGCCGAATTGCCTATTTTGGTTGTTGTATTCCGTTTTTGTATTCTAAAGATCTTGTCTTGAGCTTAGCAAACTGATAGGCGGCTTTCGTTTTGCAGAGCTAATTGAGAATTCCCTGATTTTTAGACCGTTTTTGAGCAAATTCGATTGACTTTCCCTGGGGGCATGAGTATCATCTTGCTCAATAAATCCTAAAAGCCGATCGGAATACCGGGGTTTATAAAAAACAGCCTGCCCCCCTTCAGCCAAGCACCATGCGATTGTCTCTCCTCCAATCCCTGCAAGCTCTTCGCTCACAGCTCGACCCCCTGAACTCAAAGGCCCAGCGCCTTGGCCGCCGCACAGCCCTGCGATCGATCGCCCTGGCCGTGGCCAGCGGACTCAGTGTTTTGGCACTGTCGCCCACCAGCACCAATGCGGCGAGCGCACGCCTAGGCAATCCGTCTCCCCAAAATCAACCGTTACAAATTAGCCAGAACAAGCCTGTAGAAATTACCTTGGTGACCTATGCCGTTACCAGAGCTGCCTACGACAAAATCATTCCGTTGTTCGTGGAGAAATGGAAACGCGAACAGGGACAAGATGTTGTTGTTAACGCCAGCTATGGTGGCTCCGGATCCCAAACGCGCGCGGTTTTGGATGGTCTAGAAGCGGACGTGGTGGCGTTGGCCTTGGCCGCAGACACCAAGCGCCTCGAAAAGGGTGGATTAATTAACCCCGGTTGGGAAAGTGAAGCGCCCAATAGTGCGATCGTGACGCGATCGGTGATTGCGTTCGTCACCCGTCAGGGCAATCCCAAAGGCGTGCGAAATTGGGCAGATTTGCTGAAGCCCGAAGTCAGCATCATTACCGCCAATCCCAAAACTTCTGGGGTGGCTCGCTGGAATTTCCTGGGTCTTTGGGGATCGATCTCCCATACCGGTGGCAGCGAAGAACAAGCCTTGGACTATGTGCGGCAGGTTTATCGCAAGGTGCCGGTGCTGCCTAAGGATGCTCGTGAATCGTCGGATGTGTTTTTCCGAGCGAATCAAGGCGATGTGTTGCTGAACTATGAAAACGAAGTGATTTTGGCCGGACTGCAAGGCCAACAATCCCTGTTCTATGTGGTTCCGCAAACCAATATTTCGATCGACACGCCTGTGGCAGTGGTCGATAAAAACGTTGACCGCCATGGCACTCGGGCGGTATCAGAAGCCTTCGTGAAATTCCTGTTTACCCCAGAAGCCCAACGTGAATTTGCCAAAGTTGGCTTCCGTCCTGTGGATCCCGGCATTGCTCGCGAGTTTGAAAACAAATTCCCCAAGGTGAACAAGCTCTACACGGTCAATGATTTTGGCGGATGGGATGCCGTCAACAAAAAGTTCTTTGATGAGGGTGCAATCTTCGATCAAATCTATACCAACCGCTAATGAAAGATGCTTTTGAGCAACATCAAAAGTAATTAACTTTCTGGAGTGGCTTGACTAGTTTGTTGAAGAATGTCGAGGTTAACTCAAAGGCAGTTTTTGCAAGTTCACGAAAATGAGTGAATTTGCGAAGGCAGCCTTTCCTTGTGAGCAAAGATGTTGACCTCGAATGATTTCTCTGACGGTGTTGTGTTGACCTCGAATGATTTCTCTGACGGTGTTGTG
>NZ_LIRO01000106.1:0-38985 GCF_002742025.1 Limnothrix sp. PR1529 | reverse complement strand
GTTGGGGGGCGATCGCCCGGCGCGGTTGGGTCTTGGGGGTTTTGGGAATTGGCTGGATTGGTTGGATCGGGTTGATTGGTTGAATTGGGTCGATCGGGAAAATCCGGCGAGTCTGCGGGGATCATCACACAGTCGATCGGCCAGCCTTGGGCCTGGGCCACCCCTTGCACCCAATCCCAAGGACGGAAGCGATCGCCCGTTTCGTCCTCGCTGGTTTCGGGTTTGTCCGGTTTTTCACCTTTTTCAGCCTTGTCTTCATGCCAAGGCAAATTGGCGCTCAGGAGCAACCGATCGCGGGCCCGGGTCAAAGCAACGTAGAGTAATCGGCGGGTTTCCGCCTGCTCCGCTTCCCGATCGGCCGCTGCCAGCAAGTGCCACAGGGCGGGAATTTGTGGATTTTCCTGGGGTTGGTCACGCCACTGGAACACGAATCCCAAGTCCGCGCTCATTCGCCAAGAAGTTGACTGTTGGAAATCTCGCTGGGGATTCAGATCCGGCAACACCACCACCGGCCATTCCAACCCTTTGGACGCATGGATGGTCATCAGGTCAATGGCGTTACCGGCTTCCAGGGGCGATCGGGCAAAAAGGGTTTTGAGGTCACCAGAATTCAGCCGTCGCACGGTTTCAATGCGTCGCAACCGCCGCACCACGCCAAAGGTGTCGCCCACCCCTTCCTCCAATTGGGCGATCCAGTCGGCAAAGTCGCGCCAATCCCGCAGGCGGCGGGCCCCGTCCGGTAAGTTAGCGATTGTGGCACTGTAGCCCGTGGCTCGATCGGCCCGGTGCAGCAACTGGGAGGGCAGTTCCCGCCGCCGATCGCCCCGCCAGCGCCGCAACTGCTCCACCGCCCGCTTCAGGGCCTGTTGATCGCCCTCGTCTAACTGATTGAAAGTCGCGGAATCGGTGAGCAACTCTTGCAGAGCGGCCCACCAATTGGGCGATCGGCGCGGCGCGGGGGATCCGTCAGGGGTGGCGGGTTCCGGCGCTGGAAACTGGCGACTGACCGCGAACAGGGCCCGATCGCTGACCGCAAACCAAGGACTACGCAAAATCGTGACCAGGGCCACGCTATCTTGCGGATCTGCCAAAAACCGGAGCAAAGCGGTTCCATCCTTCGCCTCACGGGTATCCAGCAAGTCGCCGGAGCAGAGATTCACCGGCAACCCCGCCGCCGTTAGGGTTTGGGCAATGATGCTCAGTTGCCGATGGGTGCGCCCCAAAATTGCAATGTCGCGAAATTCCAGCGGGCGAGGGGTTCCCAAGGCCTTATCAAAAATCAGCAATCCCCGATCGACCCAATCGCGCAATCGTTGACCGATCGCCTGGGCCTCGGCCACCCGCCGGATCGCAACCTTCTGCGCTTTGCTGGTGGCCGCCACCGCCAACAGGGTCACGGGGCGATCGAGGGGTGGTTCTGCCCGATCGCCCCGTAAGGGTTGGTGCAACTCGTTCAACAACGGCTCACAAAGCGCATTCCCCGCGACCACCAAATCTTGATGGGTGCGGAAGCTCTGGGACAAACTGACCCGATCGCCCTCGGCAGCGCGAGCCAGGCGATCGCACCAATCTTGAAATAGCACCACTTCTGCCCGGCGAAACCGATAGATTGATTGCTTGCTGTCGCCAACGATCGTCACCTTTGCCCGATCGTGTTGCAGGCGATCGAGCAAGGCGCTTTGGACTGGATTTGTATCTTGAAATTCATCCACCAAAAATGCTTGCCATCGCTGACGATAGTAGGCTTGAACTTCCGGCATTTCCAACGCCTTGAGGGCATACCATTCCAGATCGCTAAAGTCCATGATCCGGGCTTGCTTTTTCGCCACTTCCAAACGAGAACGCACCCAAACATAGACTTGACGAATGGTTTTCAGTTTTTCCTCAAAGCGATCGTCAACTTCTCCTAATTTGCAAAGAATGGCTCCTTCTTTTAAGGCCTGGTTAATTTGACCTCTCACAGCCTTCATCGCTGCTCTGACGGATTCTAAAAGCTCCGCAGAATCCCAATTTTTCTTGCTGCCTCGTCCTTTATTAAAATCAATCGCCTTTGTCCAAGCGGCCCATTGATCGGAATCGCGATCTTGGGCGATCGCATCCATTAATTCCAAAATTCGCTGCCGATTGCCCTCGGCTCCGTCTCCGGGCCTCCCAGCCCATTGGGATAAAAACTGTTGTGCCGATTGCCAACTGGGAGCATTCACCAGCCGATCGAGCGCTGCTTGTCGCCAAATTTTGACCTGTGTTTCCCAATCGGCGCGATCGCGCTGCAAGGCCTGTTCCGCCGTATAGCGATCGGCTAATAATCCTTCCAAAATGGGGCGCAACGTGGAATAGGGCACAGCCGCATAATGCGATTCTGGCAGCTCATCCAACGCCAAATCTAACTGTTCCTTTTGCCAAAGACTCGTTTCCCAAGCCTCTTGAATTGTGAAGTTGGGCGCTAATTCTAAGTGGTGCGCTTGTTCTCGGCAAATTTGTCCCGCCACGGCATGGAAGGTGTTCACCGCCGCCGCTTCCAAATCGGCCAATAGGTCACAGCCTGGCCAGCGATCGTAGAGTTGGGTCAGGGCTGATGGATGGCCACTGGCCAGCGCTGCGGCTTCGGTGGCCAAAAGCTGTTGTAAATCCTGCCGAATGCGCGATCGCAACTCCTCCGCCGCTTTGCGGGTGAAGGTGACCGCCACAATCTCGATCGGGGAGCAGCCAAATGCCGTCACATGGTACAGGTAGCGTGCAGCCAGCATGTGGGTTTTGCCCGTGCCGGCCCCTGCCAACACTGCCACACTCTGGGGTGCTTCCGCGGCCCGCCGCTGATCAGGAGTGAGCATCAATGATCCCGCCGTTGCTGAATGGGTGGATGATCGCGATTGATCCTATCAAATCAGAAAAACAAGACCAAAAAAGCCACCCTTGAGAGGCGGCTTCTGTGCTCATTTTTGAGGTTTGGGAAAATCAGCCATCCGTGAGGTTACTGGCTGAGCTTAGGCTAAATCCCGATCGCCCACCAAACTTGGCAGCGATCGGGACTCTGAGGCGCTAGTTCTCGGTGTCCAAAGCTGTACCAGTGCCAGTGCCTGAGGCGGCTTGCAGGTTCTTGGTGTCCAAAGCTGTACCAGTGCCAGTGCCTGAGGCGGCTTGCAGGTTCTTAGTGCCCAAAGCTGTACCAGTGCCAGTGCCTGAAGTGGCTTGCAGGTTCTTAGTGCCCAAAGCTGTGCCAGTGCCCGACAACGACTCAACGATCGAGCGCACCGCAGCCACCATAGCGATTTCGTTGTCCAGCTTGTTGATGGCCGAACCCACGCCCACGCCCGCAGCACCCGCCGCGATCGCCAAGGGAGCCGTCACCGCCGAAATGCCCGACGCGCAAAGCACCGGCACGGACACCGCGCGGCTGATTTCGTAGGCAGCGGCCAGGGTGGGAGCCGCCTTTTCAATCAAGCCCAAGCTACCGGCGTGAACGGGTTGGCTGCTGGTGCCGCCTTCGGTTTGGATGATGTCTGCGCCAGCGGCCACCAGGGCTTCCGCCAGGGCCACTTGCTCATCCAGGGCCAAGATATGGGGAACCGTCACCGACAGCAGCACACTGGGCAGCAGGCGGCGGGTTTCTTGGGTCATGGCCAGCACTTCAGCGGCTTCAAAGCGGATGCCTTGGGCATAGAAGCTGTCGAAGTTCCCGATTTCAATCAGGTCAGCGCCGGCCGCGACGCATTCGACGAACTTGGCGGGTTCCACAGCGGACACACAGACGGGCAAGCTGGTGATCGCCTTAATCCGTTGCACCAAGGCGGGGTCGGCGGCAATGTCCACGAAGGTTGCACCGCCCAGCTCGGCTGCCTTGACGATCGCTTCGACCCGATCGCCGTCGAAATTGTTCAAACCAGCGATCGCCTTCAACGCTTGGCCGCGATCGAGGGCGGATTGCAGTTGGGACATTGCACTCATAGGTTCACCTGATTAGCGTGATTTGCAGATGTCCGCAATTGTATCAAGCACGGCCGGCGGTAGGGGCAGGTTTGAAACCTGCCCTAACCCGTAACTTCAGCGAATAAAGAACAAACCTTGCGCGTCGTTATAGCAACTCGCGCACGTCGGTGACGGAACCGGTCACGGCCGCCGCTGCCACCATGGCCGGACTCATCAGCAAGGTACGACCGCTGGCGGAACCCTGACGGCCCTTGAAGTTGCGGTTCGAGGAAGAGGCGCTGATTTGGCTGCCCTGCAACTTGTCCGGGTTCATGGCCAAACACATGGAGCAACCGGCTTCCCGCCACTCAAACCCGGCGGCCTTGAAGATTTCATGCAGGCCTTCCGCTTCGGCCGCTTGCTTCACCGACTCGGAACCGGGCACGACAAAGGCGGTGATCCCTTCAACCACTTGGCGACCTTGGGCCACCTTGGCGGCTTCCCGCAGGTCACTGATCCGGCCGTTGGTACAACTGCCGATGAAGCAGACATCCACCTTGGTTCCGGCGATCGCCTGGCCCGGGGCGAGCTGCATGTAGTCGTAGGCTTCCTTGGCGATCGAGCGATCGCCCTCGTCCAGTTCTTCCACGGTCGGGATCGTTTCCGTCACGCCAATGCCCTGACCGGGCGTGATGCCCCAAGTGACGGTCGGTTCAATGTCCGCCGCATCGAACACCACCACATCATCGTATTCAGCATCCGCATCGCTGCGAACGCTCGTCCACCAAGCCACCGCCGCATCCCAATCGGCTCCCTTGGGGGCAAACTCGCGCCCTTGCAAATAGTCAAACGTGATTTGGTCGGGGTTGACGTAGCCGCAACGCGCGCCGCCTTCGATGCTCATGTTGCAAACGGTCATCCGTTCTTCCATGCTCATGGTCTCAAAGGTCGTGCCCGCGTATTCGTAGGCATAGCCCACGCCGCCTTTCACGCCCAGCTTGCGGATGATGTGCAACACCACGTCTTTGGCGTAGACTCCCGGGCGCAGGTCGCCGTTCACTTCCACGCGGCGCACCTTCGGCTTGGTCATGGCCAGGGTTTGAGAAGCCAGCACGTCGCGCACTTGGCTGGTGCCGATCCCAAAGGAGATGGCCCCGAATGCGCCGTGGGTGGAGGTGTGGCTGTCGCCACAGGCGATCGTCATGCCCGGTTGGGTCAAGCCCTGTTCGGGGGCGATCACGTGGACGATGCCTTGCTTGCCGGAGCCGATGTTATAGAACCGAATGCCGAATTCTTGGCAGCTTTGCTCAAGGGCGACGATCATGTCTTCCGCCAAGGAATCGATGAAGGGGCGCTGGCGTTGTTGCAGTTGGGTGGGGACAATGTGATCAACGGTGGCCACGGTGCGCTGGGGAAACGGCACTTTGAGACCCCGCTCGCGCAACATGGCAAAGGCTTGGGGGCTGGTCACTTCGTGGATCAGATGCAGGCCAACGAACAGTTGGGTTTGGCCCGAAGGCAATGTGGCGACGGTGTGCAAATCCCAAACTTTGTCGAAGAGGGTTCCTTGGCTCATGACGGGCGATCGCTCTGTGGTGGGTGTATCTCTCGGGGAAACGGCGATCGGCGGGCAGCTTGCCGGGCCGATTCAGAGGTCTTATTCTATCGTGTCGCTGACGATCCGATAATTTGGGGAATGTTTCACCTTCTTATAGAAGTGAATAAGCATGACACACGGTAATGAAGCAGGAGTGATTAGATGGCTTAAGCAACAGCGCGGCAAGATTTTACTACCCCATATCGGCGTTTTAAAGACGGTTGACGAGTTGGGAAGAGAAAATAGTAATCGCAAGAAAGCAGATGTTTTGCTTAATGGAAAGGCTGTATCTTTAAAACAAGTCGAAAAGTCTTTTCTATATAACCGTGCATCTCGTCAGGAGTTTTGCAGATTTTTGGGAAAGGGAGAAATTGAATTATTTGATCAAGTGATTCAGGAGATTCACAAAGGGACTAAAAAGAGAAATGTTTCTTGGCAAGAGATTTTTCCGAAAAAGAATCGATTTAAAAGTTTCTTGCGAATGATCATGATGGAAATCAACTTAAGCCAGGGTTTGTCTGAAAACCCAGCAGAGTTAATTCTTACCCATCCAAGATCTCCAACAGATGTTATCGATATTTGTGTATATAATTTTGATGAATTCTTTGAAGTTTTCGCCGATCGTTGGATTACTCTAGCCTTTCGTAGATGCTGGACAGGGCAAAGCAGTAGATCTGAAAGCACTAGAGCTTTTAGATTAATTAAAGATCCACTCAACCGACCTTGGATCTTTGATGGCATATCAGGTAGCCCTCAAGGGTGGGCTATAGATGCACCGCCTGTTTCTTTGCGAAAAACTTGCTTTACTTGTAGTGTTGAGGTTGAATCTCCTGTAAAGAAGTGGGAAGAATTGCATGATTTTAGGCAATCGCTAATCAGGAGTGGTTTTTTCAATGCTGATAGCATCATTCTCGAAAAAGTAACTCATAAAGTTCAAGAAAAATTTGGTCAACTTGTTTTCTTGAAAGGTGATTGTCGCTGGCCATCTGTTTTGGAAATTGCATTTGATGAACTCCAGTCTTCTCTATAAGTCAGAACTACTTAACGAAATTAACCCTACGCAACTTGAATCAACTAAATTCACTGTGGAGAGGAATGAACTGGCGATTAGCTCATCGCCCTATCCTATGAAAAATTTGCGATCGCCCCTGCGATATCCGGGGGGGAAACAAAAAGATTTGCCGATTTTTACGCAATATTTTCGATCGGCGAAGGAATACCGGGAGCCGTTTTTGGGGGGTGGCAGTGTGTTACTCCACGCGATCGGGGCCGGCGTAGCGCAAGCATTTTGGGCCAATGATGCGAATCCGTTGTTGATGGATTTTTGGCAGCAGGTGCAGACCGATACGATCGCCCTGGCCCGGTTGGTGCGATCGCTGCGGGATGACTACGACGGTGAGCGGCGCAAGTGCGATCAATGGGTGGAATTTCGCGATCGCTATCAACAAAAACTGGCGAACTTACCGGGCGATCGGCTCCATAATGCGGCGCGATTTTTTATTTTGAATCGCAGCACCGCCAGCGGCCTCACGGAATCCGGCGGCATGACGGCGGCGGCCTATTGCGGTCGATTCACGGAGTCCAGCATCCAACGGCTGGAAAACTTGCAAGGTCGGCTGGCGGGGGTACACTTAACCCTCGGTGACTATCAGGCGCTGATTCATGCGCCCGGTGAAGATGTGTTTATTTTTCTCGATCCGCCCTATTTTTCCGCAGAACAATCGCGGCTTTATGGGCGATCGGGCGATTTGCACAAGGGGTTTAATCATCAACAATTGGCGGCAGCCCTGCGCGATTGTCCCCACGATTGGCTGATGACGATCGATAATTGTGAAGCAATTCAGGATCTCTATCCGGCCGATTGGGCGGATTGTTTACCCTGGACAAAGCCCTACAGCATGACCAATACCCAAGGCAGGCGATCAAAGGCCGGTCAGGAATTATTAATCGCCAAAAAAGGTCTGATCCAATTCTGACGATTGTGGTTTAGATCAATTTCTATTCTTAATGGTTATTCCCGATCGCCCATGGCTGCCATTCCGCCAAATCCTGAATTCTCTGAGTCAATGGAAGGGCCGATGGATCGACCCACCGATGTTGATGGGAGTGGCTTGGATCGCGGCGATTTTGAGGGTGATGATTTTGAGGGCGATGATTTTGAGAGTGATGATTCTGAGAGTAGCAATCGCCTAGACGAGTGGGATACGGTCGATCGGGAATTGGATGCGGCGATCGAGTCCTTGGCGGATTTGGATGCGGAGTTGGCCTATCGCCAAGCCCGATCGGCCCTGCGATCGCTGATGGAGCGGTTGGACTTGACCCCCCGGGAGCGATCGGGTCTGGAGCCAGATCTGGAGGGTTTGGCGCAAATGCTGGACAAGCTGGAGGATCAGCGGGTTCAAATTGCCGTGTTTGGGGCCGTCAGTCGCGGCAAGTCTTCTTTGCTTAATGCCCTGTTGGGGCGATCGGTCTTTGAAACGGGCCCCACCCACGGTGTAACCCAATCTAGCCGGAGCATTCATTGGACAGTGCCGTCCAGTTTGGGCCAAGTGGAACTGGTGGACACGCCGGGCATTGATGAAGTGAATGGGGCGGCGCGGGCGGCCCTGGCTCGGGAGGTGGGGCAAGCGTCAGATCTGATCCTGTTTGTGGTGGCCGGGGACATGACCCAAGTGGAATGCGAGGCCCTGTCTCAGTTGCGGGAAGCGGGTAAGCCGATCCTGCTGGTGTTGAACAAGATTGATCAGTTTCCCGAGGCCGATCGACAGGCCATTTACGAAAAGATTCGGGACGATCGGGTGCGGGAGCTGCTGTCGCCCGATGAGATTGTGATGGTGGCGGCGGCTCCCCTGGTGGCCCAGGTGGTGCAGCGGCCCGACGGGACGATCGCGGCAGATTTGCAACGGGGTGCGCCCCAGGTGGAAAGCCTGAAGCTGAAAATTTTGGAGGTATTGGCAAGGGAGGGCAAAGCATTGGTGGCCCTGAACTCTTTGCTTTATGCCCAAGCGGCGGGCGATCGGATCCTGTCGCGCAAGTTGGCCCTGCGGGATCGTTCTGCCGATCGCCTGATTTGGAATGGCACGATTGCCAAAGCGATCGCCGTGGCGGTGAATCCCGTGGTGGTGTTGGACTTGGTGGGGGGCGCGGCGATCGACCTGGCCACCATTTTGGCCCTCTCGCGGCTCTACGGAATTCCCATGGGTCAACGGGGCGCGATCGCCCTGATGAAAACCATCGCGATCGGGCTAGGCGGCCTCAGTGCCGGAGAATGGATCGCCCGGTTGGGCCTCAGCGCCCTCAAGGGATTTCTGGGCCTGTCCACCGTCGCCACTGGCGGGATCACCACCGTGCCCTATCTGTCGATCGCCGCCACCCAAGCCGCGATCGCCGGAGTTTCTTCCTACGCGATCGGCCAAGCAACCAAAACCTACCTAGCCAACGATGCCTCCTGGGGCCCCGATGGGCCAAGGGCCGCGATCGGGCGGGTGTTAGCCACCTTGGATGAACAGTCGATCGTCAAACGCATTGAGGCGGAACTGTGGGCCAAGCTGGGCCGGCCAGCGGTTCCCGATCCCTTTGGTTCTCGGTAGGGGCGACTTTCAACCTCAACAACAGGATTCCCCGGATTCGCGATCCTAGGATTCCCGATCGGGCAGGGGTGGTTGGGCCGTACCTTGGGCCGCTTCCACCGCCCGCACCGCATCAATCAGACCCCGCACTTGGTCAGTGCCCTCGGATTTTTCAAACGTGAGCGGCATTTTGCCCCGAGCCACCATCCGCCAGCCCACCGGAGCCAAACTAGCCAGCCCCCGCCAATCGCGTCCCGAATTGCCAATGACCCGAATGGCAAACTGACGCTCATCAATCCACCCTCCCTCGCGCACCATCTGCACCAGCGTTTGGCGGTGGCGCAAAGGTCGTTCGATCGCCTCGCCCGCCGTTGCCGCCTGTGCCAACAGCACCGACTTAATGCGCGAGATGCGATCGAGCGGGTTCACCTCCATCGGGCAAACTTCATTGCAAGCAAAACAGCGCGTGCAACCCCAAACGCCGCTGCCATCCTCACCCAACTGGCTTAAGCGTTCCGCCGTTGCCCGATCGCGCGTATCGTCCACCAACCGTTGCGCCTTCGCCAGGGCTTGGGGCCCCGCAAACTGCGGATTCACCATCACCGCGTTGCACTCCGAATAGCAAGCCCCGCAAGCGATGCAGTTGCCCGCCTGCTCCAACAGGGCCCGCTGATCCGGCGTTTGGCGCGTTTCCCGCAAAGGTTGATCTGGAGGCTGATCTAGAGGTTGATCTAGAGGTTGATCCGTAGATTGATCCGTTGGACTTGCCTGGCTTGCCTGATTGACCCGATCTGTTGAGACTGGATGATTTTGCTGGGGCGATCGCTCCTGGGCCGCCACCGTTTCCGCCGCCGCCAACTGCTCCGCCCGGCTCACCGATGGGTGAATTGATTCCAACCGGGCCCAAAACGGTTGCAAATCCACCACCAAATCTCGAATCACCGGTAAATTGCCCATCGGAGCCACGGTGATCACCGGCTCGCCGTGCTCATCCGTCCCGATCGCCCGGGTCAACATTTCCGAAACATTTTCTTTACAGGCCAGGCGCGATCGGCCATTAATCTGCATGGCACAACTTCCGCAAATCGTATTTCGACAATTTTTGCGAAAGCCAAGACTGCCATCTTGCTCCCACTTGATACGATTCAGGCAATCCAGAATCGTATTTCCGGGTAAAACATTGTCCAGGCGATAGGACTGAACCCGAAGAGACGATCCGGGTTCCCGACGCATGATTTGGAAAGTGACTTGCACGGCTGGTCGATTCGGCAAATACGGCAGGGATTTGATACTAGTCTAGTCGCAAATTGCTGGGAGACCCGCTCCCCCATCACACAATCTGCAATGTTTTTTGAGGAGGGTTTGAGCACCCCGCGGCCATCGTCCGATCGCCTTGCCCCCTTCCGTAAAAATCATCCGAAAACACCCAATTTGCAGTGCTTCTTCCCTGAAGAGGATACATTTTCTATTTTTGTGGGATGCGTCCGCTCCCCTTGTCTTTGCTTTTGGCCAGCCCCGCTTTAGCCTTAGCGGCAAAGGCCGTCATCCCGAACTGATCAAAGCAATCGAACCCACCCTGGGGGATAGATCAATCTATAGGGAGGCAAGAGCTTTTTTAATCTAAAAATTTTGAGCAGTCCGATTCAAATTTCTGCCGCTTGGGGCTATAGTCTTAATGTAGTCAATCTCGATTCCGGTGTTTTTCTGGATTCTGCCCAGGAGCGCATCTAAAGCTGCCTCAAAAATTTATCTCCGTGCTTAGTCTCTAGGCGATCAATTTTTATGGGTAAATCCTAGGCTTCAGCCATGATTGGCATTGGCCGGTCTAAATTTAGGCTGCCTGTCAGAGCATGATCAACACCGGTAAAACCTGATTCCGATCGAGAGAGACATCCTCACTGACCATCCTTCGATGCAAGATTGTGCGGTTTGATCGTTTGTAGAATTACCGCTGGATTTTGCCAGATTATGGCAAATCCCTGATTTTTGAGGGGGCCAATCCAGTCGAATCGAACAATCGATCCAGCCAAGATCGATCGGGGTTTGATCACCCTCCAATGAGTCGAAGAGTCTCTGAGGAGGTGATGTCTGAATTGGGGAAGTTCGGAACAATTGGCCTCGACTAGGGGACGCGCTAGGCTAAGTCGGCGGTGTTCTTGGGTTAAAGGGCAATTGCATCTGAGGAACCCCGCTTCAGCCGAGCTAGGCTTTTTTAACTGAACTGAATGTTTGACAGCAATGAGTGATTCCGCAACTGCTCAACAACCCACACCGCTGAAGGGTAAAGCCCTACTGCAAAAACTGAAGGAACTCTCGAATCTGCCCCGTCGCGAAAAGGCAAAGCGCTGCGGCTACTACAAAGAGACCAAAAGCGGCCAAGTCCAGGTGAACTTGGCTGAGTTTTATGATGCATTGTTGGAAGCAAAGGGCACGCGGATTGATCCGGAAAGTGCCAAGGATGGTCGGGGTCGCGAACCGACCTATCGCGTGACGGTGCATCAAAATGGCCAAATCGTGATCGGTTCGACCTATACCCAAAGCATGGGTCTGAAGCCGGGCGATGAGTTTGAGATCAAGCTGGGCTACAAGCACATTCGCCTGGTGCAAGTGGACGGCAAGGGCGAAGAATAACTTGCAAAATAGCCCCTAGCACCAATGGGGGTAGACAAGGGGCTTAAGCTCTCTGTTCTCATTCCTGAGACAAGGGGCTTAAGCCCCTTGTTTTTCTGGTTTTTTGGGGGTGCGTCTTGAAGGGCCTGATCTGCTCTTACTGATCTACTCCTATTAATCTGCCCTTTCAATCTGCCCTGATTGGTTTGTGTTTTTGGGTTTGCACTTGTTGCCTTTCGGCTTGTACTTTGCGATTGGCGACTTGTGCTTACTCGCGCGGATTTTTGCGAGTTTCTAGCAACTTCTATCGCGCTGGGCGCAGGCGATCGAGTTCCCGTTGCAGGTCTTCAATTTGTTGGCGCAGGCGATCGGCTTCGGTGTTGCCGGGCGATCGCGCCGTGGTGGTTGCATTCGCCGTCACATTCACGGCCCCTTGAGCCACATCCCGTTGGTAGTCCCCACGTCGAATGGCTTGATATTCCGCCGAAGTGGCCCAATCTTGGAGATAGCTGGCTCGCTCCACAGGGAAGGGATGGCTGCTGTACATGCCCTGGGGCAAGTTGTTGTAAAGAAAGAATTTATAAGCCTGATTCATGGCATCCGCGTCTAGGGATTGGTAGTCGCGGGCTTGCTTTTTGAATTCCGCAAGGCTCAGTTCTTGCAAATGTTTGGGACTGCCGCCGGCCACTTTCACCATGGTCATCAATACGGTGTCGAGATCATCAGTGGCAATCAGGGCGGCTCGATCGGCCGACAGTTCGGCCTTGCGCTTCCATTCATAAAACGCCATGACCAATGCGTTGCTAATCAGCATGTTGCTTAAGCCCATGGTCATTTGCCCCACCATGGAAGCCGCATACAGCGTCCAAATGGCCATTTGGGTGAGGGTGCTGTGGCCACATTTCAAATGTCCCAATTCGTGGGCCAACACCACGCGCAATTCGGCTTCATTCAGCAATTCCAGCAGGGCGGTGGTGAGCACCAAGGTGGGCTGTTCTTGACCAATGGTGAAGGCGTTGACCTGATAGCTTTGGCTGACGAACAGGGCCGGCTCCGGGAACACATCGAGGTCTCGCAGACATTCCCGCAGGAGCTGATGCAGGCTGGCGTATTGACGGGGCCCCACTTGGACGCTGTTGCCCATGTGGTAGAGATATTGGGGCCGATCGACCGCCACTTCTAGAAATTTGCGTGCCACCAAGTCAAATCCCGGCAGGCTTCGCAGGGCTTGCTCGGCTTCGCGATCGAGCGGATGACGAAAGGCTTCGCTGGAAATTCCGGGATAGCTAGGCATGGTTGGGAGCAAGGCCCCTCGGAAAGGGCCAAAACGACTGCAAGTTCAGCGTAGCGCGTTCCCCAGGATGGAGCGTCCTAAAGGCAACGATCGCGCCGTAACAGTTGTTGATAGGTCACCGCGCTCAGACCCAAGCCCCCGATCGCCACCCCGCCCAACACCCACAGATGCAATGCAATATCAGCGGCCGTGGCTCCCTCGCTAGCCACCCGCAACAGGGCTTCATTCATGTGGTAAATCGGGTCAAAACGGGCCAACTGTTGCAACAGGGGTGGAAACAGCCAGGCGGGCACAAAGCTGCCGCCCAAAATTAGCAGGGGCACGCCCAAGGCCGCCACCAACGCATTCACATCCTCCGTGCGCCGGGCAAATTGTCCCCCCAGCACAAAGCCCACCCCCACATAGGCCAACACACTCAGCAACCCGATCGCCCCGCCCAACCACCAGGCCCCCTGGAACTGGGCCCCCACGGCGGTGGCAATGATCCCCACAATGACCGCCTGGCCGAGGGCGATCGCCCCGTGAGCGAGGCTAATTCCCAAAAAATAAGCCATGCCACCCAGGGGCGACAGGCCCAGCCGCCGAAACGTGCCCGACTCTCGCTCGCCCACCAGGGTTGCCACCGTGCCGCCCAGACAGCTAAAAAACAGGGCCGCCCCCACCCAGGAAACCGGAGCCGCCCGCTCAAAGGCCGCCGCGATCGGCAGTTGGGCCCGCTCCGCCAAAATCAACCCATTCAGCACCAACACCAGCGCCGGAAACAGCGACCAAAACACTAAACTGCGCTTGCGCCGCCACAACTCCTGCAAAATCCGCCGGGCGATCGCCAGCGCCTGCCGACCCATTAACCGAAGCGCGGTCGGGGTCACTGGAGAGAGTAAGGTTTTGGGAGATCTGATCATCTTTCTGATCATCTTAAAAATCATTCTAAAAATTCGGTGGAGCCTTTGAAGTCATGATTTTGAGTGAGCCATTGCCCTCGATCGCGCCAGGAGAAAGCCCTGCAATCATGCACCGGGGCTGAATCCAAGCCCGCCCGAACCAGCCCGCAAAACTGTGATGGTGCGAATGTTTTGGTAGTTTAGGGTATGACTTGGAGTTTCCAAAACATTCCAAAACATTGTTGATGCTGAATTCAGCCCTCTACTCTCGGAAAATTTTGCCTTATCCTGTTCTTAGCTTGGTCAATGCATAAGCGTGATGAATGTAACCTTAGGCGAGTTTTACGATTCCCTACCTGATACCCAAGAATACCTAACCTTGGGGTTTTCACCGAGTGCGCAAGCTCGCAAAATTCGTTGGCGCAATTATGGACTATCGGCCGATTTTTTGGGCGACTATTTCGCCACCTTTTTTCCGGGCAACAATGAGGACGCGGCCGATAGCTCCAGCACTCAAGAAAATGTTAAGGCCTGTATTAGCTATGTCGCCAATGAACTCATTGAGAATGCGATTAAATTCAGTGATGAACGGGTGAACAGCCCAGTCACCATTTCTCTCTATCTCTATGAGTCCAGCATCTTGCTTCTGGTTTGCAACAGCACAACGGCCGATCGCGCCATCCGATTTCAGAAGCACATCCATGATATTTTGACGACTGATCTTGACCTACTTTATGCTCAACGACTAGAGCAAATGGGGCGTGAAGAGTCCAATGAATCTTGCCTGGGGCTGATTTCAATCATGGCAGATTACGGAGTGAAAATGGGGTGGCGGTTTACATCGTCTACTAATGATGACAACTCCGTTGCGATCAGCGTGATGGCCCGACTCACAGTGTAGTGATTGACTATTAAAATGTCGATCGCCCTGGAACTGAGCAAAGAGACCAAGATATTGTCAAACTCTTGCCAGCATTTCGGTGATGGGGGGATCCCGAAACCTTGCATGGCCCAGAGCACGTTCATGTAAGGATAGTTAAGGCTCGATCGCATGGTGAAACTGCACCAACTGCGATGGCTCATTCGCGTGACTGACTGGATCGGGTGACTGGATCTAGCTAACGGGATCTACCAACGGGATCTACCAACGGGATCTGAAGATGCGGCCACACCGGTCAGCATCACCACAGGATCACGATTCGATCGCGCCTTCTCCATGGTTCGCCCCCAGCCCTGCCGCCTTACATCATGGCCCTATCTTTCTGTTAATACTTCTTAGTTCCTGGTTTTCTCCAATGCCCCAGTCCTCCGCAATTTCCCACCACTCATTCGTATGGAACTAAAACAACCGGACTACAGCATTCAGTATGACCCCGCCACGGCAACGATTCTCTGCCGTGGTTCCCTGCGTCTGGACGGCCTTGAGGCTTACCGTCCTGTGCTCGATATTTTGGAAGCGGCGGCGGAAGAGTCCGAGAAAATCATTGTTGACCTCCAGGAACTCGAATTCCTCAATAGCTCCGGTATCAGTATGCTGTCTATGTTTGTAGTTCGGTTGCGACAGCGGGGGACAGCAAAGTTAACTTTTAAAGGATCCGCTAATATTGTTTGGCAAACGCGATCGCTCAAAAATCTCCAGCGCCTCATGCCCAGCATTGAACTAGTGCTAACTTAGCGATCATGAGCTTGGAGATAGTTTCGTGGGTCATGACCGGATGGCTTGCTCAGAAGGGATGGCTCAGAATGGCTCACTCAGAAGGGATCGCTCGGAGTAGATCGCTCAACGTCGATCGACCCTGAGTCATCACCACTGAGTCGTCATCATGACAAGCCATCATTCGGTGGGTAATCCTGCGGTGAGCAATCCTATGGCATCGATCACGCAGCATGGGTTCCCTGAATTGCCCTTGATCCTTCCAGGTCTGTGCAACGCTCGGTTCAACATTCATCGGTTCAATCACTAGGCTGTGGCGTTGATGTTGATCGCTCCCTCGGCTCTACCCTCTACAAGCGGTCTATGCCGCGTCTGTTTGGAGATACTGTGCGCGATCCCCAGTCGCTGCCCGATCCGGCGGCATCGTCTGATCCACAAGCGTTGATTGAAGAAAACAAACGCCTTCGCCAGCAGGTGGCTGCTTTAGAGCAAAGCAACCGCGATCTCCAGATCGCCCTTGAAACCACCGCCATCCATGGTGACTGTATTGAAAACGAACTACAGTCCACCCTGTCGCTGTACCGTCGCCAACAGCAGCGATTGCAGACGATTTTGAAGCAAGTGGCCCAACAGAAGCGAGATCTGGAGTGGGTTTTGCAAACCACGATCGAGCATAGCAGCGTGATTGAAAACGAGCTGTTGAGCGCCAATGAGCGGTTGACCATCGAGGCCCATCAACACCGGAACGCGGAACAAAAACTGCAATCGCTGTTAGGAACCATTACCCGGGAACGGGAAGACCTGGAGCATGTGCTGCGGCTGATTATTGAGCATGGGGATGCCATGATCGAGCAGCTCTATGTGCAAGCCACGGAAGCGGGAGCCAAGGCCACGATGGATGCCTTGACGCGCGTGGCCAACCGGCGGCGGTTTGATGAATATTTGGAGCAACAATGGCAAACGCGAGGCAGCCGGTCTGAGCCGTTGGCCTTGGTGATGGTGGATGTGGACTCCTTCAAGGCCTACAACGATTTGCTGGGCCATGTGGCGGGGGATGTCTGTTTGCAGCAGGTGGCGATGGCGATCGCCCAAGTGGCTCGATCGACCTCGGATTTGGTGGCTCGCTATGGGGGCGAAGAATTTGCGGTCTTGTTGCCCCGCGCCACCTTGCAGCAGGCGGAATTGGTGGGAACCCGAATTCGCCAGGCCGTTTTGGGGTTAAGCCTGCCCCATCCCCGATCGGCCGTTAACCCTTGTGTGACGGTGAGCGTTGGGGTGGCGGCCATCTCGCCCTCCTTGACCACCTCGCCCACCCTGTTGGTGTCCCGGGCCGATCGGGCCCTATACGCCGCCAAACAACAGGGACGCAATCGGGTGGTGGTGGCTGACGAACTCAGCAACGAAACGATCGCCCTTCGATCGGCCGTTGAAATGCGAATTCATTAGGATTGGCACTGAATTAACGCTGAATTAGCACTGAATTAACGCTAAATGAGAAAGATCTTGAATTGGGCCCAGAATTGGGCCGAAAATCAAGCCGTCAATTAAGGTTTGGATCAGGTTTTGAAGCAGACTTTGAAACAGACTTTGAAGCAAATTTGGCACTGAGATTCAAATCGGGCCTTGAACCGGGCTGTTTCTGAATTAAGTTCTTTCCCAAATGGGATCAGCTTTACATCGTTTTGACCCGACATTGGGCGCAACCAATGACATGGCCTAGGATTGAAACGACGAACAAACGGTTTAAGTGACAAAACTTTTTAAGTAACATTTACGTATGAATTTACAAAGACGCTTGCTATTCATGATGGCGGGAGTTGCAGTGGTGGCCGTCTTGCCCACCATTGCCATTTTTCACTGGAACACCCATCACGAATTGATTCGGCGCTCCGAAACGGACGGCGTGCGCCTGGCCAACACCCTCAGCCGTGCCCTGTCGGTGTTGCGGGATGTGCCGGCCACCGTGGAAAACAAATTGGGCCAGCAAATGGCCGCCACCGCCACCGCCTTAGCTCAGTTGGTGGATGTGAGCCAAAAACGCGGCGAACCAACTGCCCAACTCCAACAACGAATTAACAAGATTCTGGCCGATTCGATCATTGATGAAGTTTGGATTTCGGATGCGGATGGATGTGCCCGCTTGCGACCGCCCGGGGAGGCGGTTTTTTGTTTTAATCCCGATCCGAAAAAACAACCCCAAGCCCATGTGTTTTGGCCCCTGTTGACGGGCAAGGCCAAGATGGTGATCCAAGAACCTCGGCGGCGGGAAATTGACGATCGCGTCTTTCAATACGTGGGGGTTCCGGGGATTGATCAGCGCCGCATTGTGCAAGTGGGGAACCATGTGGCCTTTTTGGAATCCTTGCGCCAGGCCCTGGGTCTCGATCGCCTGATTGAGGAGTTGCTGCGGGAACCGGACGTGCTGGGCATTTGGGTCATTGACTTGCAGGGCAAGGTGATTGCGGGTCAAGCTCGCCCGGAAAGCGGCCTCGGGAAGCAATTGGCCGAGCAGCAATTGTCTCTCTTGCGCAATAGCCTCAACACTCAGGCCACGGCCCGCGTGGTGAATGGCAATCTGCTGCATGTGATTGTGCCGTTGCGCGATCAGTCACAAGCCCTGCAAGGATCCGCCCTGGTCACCCTCTCGCTGAAGTCCCTGCAAGAGGCGTTGGCCACCCAAACCCGATTGCTCCTGATGGTGTCCAGCATGGTGCTGTTGCTGGTGGTGGTGGTGTCCTATTGGATGGCGGGTCGGTTGGTGGAGCCGATTGTGGCCCTGAATCGGGCTTCCCAGGCGATCGCCCGTGGCCATTGGGATCAACCCTTGCCCACCGATCGGGAAGATGAAATCGGCGCATTGGCCACCTCCTTTGCGCGGATGGTCACCCAACTGCAAGTGCATCTGGAAACCCTGGAGCAGCGCGTCACCGAGCGAACCTATGACCTAGCGCGGGCTAATCAGGAAATTGTGACCCTCAACCAGCAGCTCACGGACGAAAATCGCCGGATGGGGGCGGAATTGTCCGTGGTGCGTCGTTTGCACCAAATGATTCTGCCCAAGGAAGAAGACTTACTGAACACGGCGGACTTGGAAATTGCCGCCTACATGGAACCGGCCGATGAGGTGGGCGGCGATTACTACGACGTGCTGCACCGGGATGGCCGGGTGGAAATCAGCATTGGCGATGTGACGGGCCATGGCCTGGAAAGCGGCATGGTGATGCTGATGGTGCAGGCGGCGGTGCGCACCTTGCAAGCGGTGGGCGAAATTGATCAGGTGAAAACGATCAACACCCTCAATCGCTTGGTGTATGACAACACCAGGCGGATGCGATCGTACCGCAACATGACCCTTTCCCTGTTGGTTTATGAGCGGGGGTCACTGCGCCTCAGCGGTCAGCATGAGGAGGCGATCGTGGTGCGGGCGGATGGGGCGATCGATCGGGTCGATACCTTAGATTTGGGCTTTCCCCTCGGGATTGAAGCGGATGTCAGCAGTTTCATTGCCGAAGCGGAGGTCTATCTCAATCCCGGCGATTTGGTGGTGCTTTACACGGACGGCCTGACCGAGGCGGCCGACCACAGCAACCAGCTCTATGGGGCCGATCGCCTCTGTCGGTTGTTGCGAACTGAGCACCATCGCAGCCCCCAGGAAATTTGTAAATTGGTGGTGGATGATGTGTATCGCCACATTGGTGAGGCCAAGATTTTTGATGACATCACCCTGATTGTGATTAAGCGACAGCAGGAGCCAGCCGATCGCCCGATCGAGTCTGCCACGGCGATCGACTGGCCCAATGTTTGTAGCTTGCCGTCCTTGTCGGCTTAGGTCGCCAAAATCGACGACTTCAACCCTGGTTCACCCCCAAAGGCGCGGCGGCAACTCCCTGGGCGATCGCCTGGCCCGCAATCCAACCCGTAGACCAGGCGCTTTGGAAATTGAACCCGCCCGTGATGCCGTCAATGTCCAAAATTTCACCGGCAAAGTGCAACCCCGGGCAAGAGCGACTTTCCAAGGTTTTGAAGTCCACGGATTTCAAATCAATCCCGCCACAGGTCACAAACTCTTCCTTGAAGACTGCCTTGCCGGTGATTTTGAATTCTCCCTGCACCAACTCGCGCACCAACGCCTCGATCGGCCCCTTCGGTAAATCGGCCCAGCGAAAATCCGCCGCCACCCCCACCGCTTCCACCAATTTTTGCCAAAGCCGTTTCGGCAACTCCGGCGGCCCAGCGGTGGACACGGCCTTGCGTGGGTTCTGTTGCTTCAGGGTTCGCAGTCGATCGCGTGCCTCCTCTGCCGAAGCCGTGCCCAGCCAGTTCACCCGCAACAGGGCCCGATAGTGAGCCTCGTGGAGCGATCGCGCCGCCCAGGCCGACAACCGCAACACCGCCGGCCCACTCAGGCCCCAATGGGTAATCAGCACCGGGCCGATTTGCTCCGAGTCCGGTGGCTTTTTGCCTTTGCCACCCCGATCGGCCTCCGGCAAAACCAGCCGCACCTGGGCCCGCTCCACGGCCAACCCCGCCAGCGTGTCTAGCCGGGGATCGGGAATGGCCAGGGTGAACAACGAGGGAACCGGTGACACAATCGGATGGCCCAACCCCGCCGCCCAGCGGTAGGCCGTCGGCTGGCTGCCCGTGGCCAGCAACACCCGATCGGCCGTCAAAATTTCCCCCGATCGCAACTGAACTTGGAATTGTCCCGCCTCGTGGGTGATGTTGCTGACCGCCGCCCGCGATCGCAGCCGCACGCCCGCTCTTTCCGCCGCCCGCATCAAGCAATCGGCAATGGTGCTCGATCGATCCGTAATTGGAAACATCCGCCCATCCGGCTCGGTTTTCAGCAGCACCCCCTCCCCCACAAACCAAGTCACCGTATCGCGGGGTTGAAACCGGCTAAATACCCCCCGCAAAGCCTTGGCTCCGCGTGGGTAATGTTGCACCAACTGGGATGGCTCAAAGCAAGCGTGGGTCACATTGCAGCGGCCGCCCCCAGAAATCAGCACCTTGCTCAGAAATTGGGGCCCCGCCTCCAAAACGGTCACATCCAGGTCAGCATTCGCTCGCGCACAGGCGATCGCCCCAAAAAAGCCCGCGGCCCCGCCGCCCACCACCACCACTCGCCCCGATCGGTTCATGTTCGGGCGATCGTCCAAACTCATCCCCTAACCTCCCGTCACGATCGGCCAAAAATGGGCCCCAATCCGAAACAGACTCAAGCCAATAAAACTCAGCAACGCCACAAAAATGACCACATTCGCAATTTCCGATAGTTTATTCATGATGATTAGTTCAATAGGCGGTCGGTCAATGACCTGATTAAGATAGCATTACAAAAATCACACAATACCCGAATTAGCGTAAAAATTTAGAATCAAAGTAAAAAATCAAAAAACCTGAGTTGAAAACTCTGATTTTAAATTAAACAGTTATTATTAAATAGTTATTATTAAATAGTTATTTATTTCAAAAGATTAATCATTGCATTAATATAGCCACTGCCTAAAGCGAATTAGCACGCCATATCGTAAACACTATGAAGCAGTTAGTTGGTGGGCATTGCCCACCCTACAGACGAATCATTGAATGAGTCAATTGAATTGATTATCAATTCTGCGAGTTTGGTATTGCAGAGCACAGTAGGCAAATCTTCCTAATTTCTTTATTGACAGTTCTCGGTCTTTAAAACCAAGATCGGGTTATCGGTGATCCAATTTTTAGGGATCCACGATCAATTCCTATGGCGCGATTTGCCATCCATAAGCAACATTAACGTTTAATTTCATTATTCAACATTAATGTTGCTAAAGGTGCTGAAGTTGCCGCTGTTCTGATCTGAATCATTGGGTCTGAATGATCAGGGATATTGCGTTGGGGTGAATCTCTTCAGGTTCCGCATTTGATGCCGGTATTGTCAGTTAGGCAAGAATGATATGAAACCGTTAACCCATCGCACCAAAATTGTGGCCACGATCGGGCCGGCCAGCGATTCTCCAGAAATGATCCGCAAAATGCTTTTGGCGGGCATGAATGTGGCACGGCTAAATTTTTCCCATGGTCACTATGATGATCATGCGGAGCGAATTTGGCGACTGCGGCAAGCCTCCGAAGAACTGGATTTGCCCCTGATGTTGCTGCAAGATTTGCAAGGGCCAAAAATCCGCGTGGGTGATTTACCCCCCGAAGGAATTCCCCTCATAGAAGGAGAAATCTTAACCCTCGTCCCGATCGCAGAATATCAAAATCAACCCAACACCGTTGGCATTGACTATCCGCACTTGGCCGCCGAAGCGGAACCCGGCACACAAGTGTTGCTGGATGACGGGCTGTTGGAGTTATCTGTGCAACAGATTGATGGTCATGCGGTTCATTGCCAGGTCATTGAAGGTGGCATTCTCAAAAGTCGCAAAGGGGTGAATTTTCCCAGCCTAGATTTGCAGTTACCTTCCATTACCGACAAAGATAAACGGGATTTGGAGTTTGGGATTGCCCAGGGGGTTGATCTGATTTCTTTGAGCTTTGTGCGCAAGCCGGAAGATGTGCAGGTGCTGAAGGCATTGTTGGCGGCTAAGGGTGCGGAAATTCCGGTGTTGGCCAAGTTGGAAAAACCACAGGCGATCGCCAATTTGCAGGCAATTATTGATGAGTGTGATGCGGTGATGGTGGCGCGAGGGGACTTGGGAGTGGAAATGCGCCCGGAGAAAGTGCCCTTGATTCAAAAACAGATCATTCGCCTCTGTAATCAAAGGGGAATTCCGGTGATTACGGCAACCCAAATGTTGGACAGCATGATCCATAATCCACGCCCCACGCGGGCGGAGGCCAGTGATGTGGCGAATGCGATTATGGATGGTACAGATGCGGTGATGTTGTCCGGTGAGTCGGCGGTGGGCAGCTACCCGATCGAGTCTGTCAAAATGTTGGCGCGGATTGCCACGGAGGTGGAACCCTCGATTCAATTTGTGAACTATCCACCCAATCAAAATGAGGATACGGATGCCATCAGTGAAGCCCTGCACGCGATCGATGAAACGATCGATTTGCAATGCATTGTGGCATTCACCGAAACGGGATACACCGCCCAACTGGCATCGGCGGAGCGCCCCAAAACAACCATCATTGCTTACACCCCCGACCCCAAGGTTTATCACCGTTTGAGTTTAAGTTGGGGAGTCAGGCCCATTTTGCTGAAGGGATTTAATGGGGAAACGTTGGCCTCTGCGTTGGCGCTGGTGGAGCAAGATTTGCTGGCTCGTCAATATGCAGCGCCGGGGGATAAGGTTTTGGTGATGGGCGGTGTTCCCTTTGGCAAGGCTGGGAGTACCAATTTCCTGAAAATTCACACGATTGCCGCCGATTAGCAAGGGAGACTGAGCATTTTGAGCGCCTGGGGTCAGGAGCGATCGCCCTAAAATCCCAGCGATCGCGCCAAGGCCCTATGGCAGAATTGAGGGCGTTCAACCCGGGCGTTCAACCCGGCTGTTCAAACCCGACGGGTTTCATCTGACAATCTGCTGACGATCTTCTGACGATCTGTTGAGATGATCGATTGATCTGTCAGTTAATCATCTGTCAGTTCATCGGCAACCCGATCGCCCCTCACGCGCACCGACGCTACAAGCACCAAAATTTTTGCCAGCCATGACCAAATTCATCTTCGTAACCGGTGGTGTCGTTTCCAGCATTGGCAAAGGAATCGTCGCCGCCAGTCTCGGTCGGCTGCTCAAGTCTCGGAATTATTCGGTTTCCATTCTCAAGCTCGACCCCTACATCAACGTTGACCCCGGCACGATGAGTCCGTTCCAACACGGCGAAGTCTTCGTGACCGGCGACGGAGCCGAAACCGACCTAGACTTGGGCCACTATGAGCGCTTCACCGATACGGACATGTCGCGCCTCAACAGTGTCACCACCGGCCAAATCTATCAATCGGTGCTGAACAAGGAGCGGCGCGGCGACTATAACGGCGGCACGGTGCAGGTGATTCCCCACATCACGGGGGAAATTCGCGATCGCATCCATCGGGTGGCCCGCAACACCAACTCCGATGTGGTGATTTCGGAAATTGGCGGAACGGTGGGGGATATTGAGTCGCTGCCCTACCTGGAGGCGGTGCGCCAGTTCCGCAAGGATGCGGGGCGCAACAATGTGCTCTATGTCCATGTGACGCTGATTCCCTGGATTCCGGCGGCGGGCGAAACAAAAACCAAGCCCACGCAGCACTCGGTGAAGGAGTTACGGTCGATCGGGATTCAGCCCGACATCATTGTTTGTCGATGTTCTCAGCCCTTGCCGGCCAACCAACGGGCCAAGCTGTCGGAATTTTGCGACGTGCCCGAAAGTTGCGTGATTCCCGCCATGGACAAGCCCAGCATCTATGATGTGCCCCTGAGCTTGGAAGAAGAAGGCCTCGCCCACCAAGTCCTCGATCTGTTGGGGATGGAGCCTCGCCAGCCGGATCTGAGCCGTTGGCGAAATTTGGTCGATCGCCTACATAATCCTGTGCGCACCGTGACCGTGGCGATCGTCGGTAAATACGTCAGCCTCAGCGATGCCTACCTATCCGTGGTGGAAGCCTTGCGCCACAGCGCGATCGACACCCACAGCGAACTCAACATCCGCTGGGTCAGCTCCGAAGACTTGGAAAACGGGGGGCCCGAAAAATACCTCAGCGATGTGGACGGCATCGTGGTGCCCGGTGGGTTTGGGATTCGGGGCATTGACGGCAAAATCGCCGCCATCCGCTACGCCCGAGAAAACCATATTCCGTTCCTGGGCCTCTGTTTGGGAATGCAATGTTCCATGATTGAGTGGGCCCGCAATGTGGCCGGTCTGCCGGGGGCCAACAGCGCGGAATTTGATCCCCAATGCGAAAATCCTGTGATTGGGCTGTTGCCGGAACAGGAAGACGTGGTGGACTTGGGCGGCACGATGCGCCTAGGGCTGTATCCCTGCCAAGTGCAACCCGACAGTTTGGCCCACCGGCTCTATGGCAAGGAGGTGGTTTATGAGCGCCACCGCCACCGCTATGAGTTCAACAATTCCTATCGATCGCAGGTGATCGAAACCGGCTACCGCATCAGTGGCACATCGCTGGATGGTCGGCTGGCGGAAATTGTGGAGTTGCCGAGTCACCCGTTCTTTTTGGCCACGCAGTTTCACCCGGAATTTTTGTCACGGCCCAACCGTCCCCATCCCCTGTTTTTGGGGTTTGTGCAAGCGGCGATCGCCCGACAAGCGCCCAGCAGCCCAGCCCCGATCGCCCCGCCGGAACCGGCTTTGGCATCCCTAGAGGCGGTGAATTCCGTGGAGGATCCGGCAGAAGATCCCCTGTCCACTTTTGCAAGTAATGCAGAGGCGGAACTGGCGAACTTGTAGAGTCTTGTAGAGTAAGGTTGATGTCGTTCGGGCGATCGCGCGGCTGTGGCACATTGGATTCAGTTTTCCTACGAACGCAACGAATATCTCGTGAATTTGGCGAGTATTCGGTTTTTTGCGCGTGACAGCAGCCAGCGCATCTCGTTTTGGCTGCCGGACTCTGCCATGCCCGTTGTTTTGGTTCCCCAGGATCATCCAACGGCCTACCGGCAGGTGATGGAATTTATCGATCGCCTGCCGGATGCCAACGCCGACTGTTACTGGGTGAATTTGGTTTACGATCGACGGCAATACACCATCAATCTGAAAACCATTCGGGCCTTCTCCCGATCGGCTAACGGGCGGCTGGTGTTTTGGTTGCCGGACAATGGCCAAGATATGGTGTTGCATCCGGAACTCAACGCCGAAGCCTATCACCTGGTGAATGACTACATCACTAAATGCATCACGGGCCCCGGAGCGATCGACCCCCTGATGGGTAATTGACCCCCCGATGGGCGATCGATATCAACACAAGCCTCAATCGTCATGGGGGTAAGGGGCTTAAACCTGCGTGGGGCAAGGGGCTTAAGCCCCTTGTCTGTGTTGATCTGGGGGCGTACAGGGTTGTGATTGCCAGACGCTACCAAGGATTGCCGATGACGGTGAACGCCGCCCAGTAGTAGGGGTGCGATAGCAGTTCCTGGCCGGTGGCAGCAATATCCGGCGGCAGAAACACCGTGCCACCCCGGGCCCCGGAGCCGCGTAGCTCATTGCCCTCAATTCGCACCTGGCCGCGCAGGAGCGCCAATTGGGCTTGGCGCAGGGCTTCCGACTTGGTGGGGGCCTGGCGCAACTGGCGATAAAACTCGTTCATCAGGGCTAGGGTTCCCCGATCACTCACATACCAAAGACTGGCGATCGAGGCCTTGACTCCGGACGCGATCGCCATGCCCGCAAAGCCCAACTCCGCTTCCCGATCGCCCACGGCGGTTCGACAAGCACTAAGCACCAACAATTCCACCGGCTTGCTGATCCAGTCGATCGCCTGGATTTGCGCCAAGCTCAATCGCTCTTGCCAAAACTGAATAAACGACGCTTCGGGGCGACCGGCTTTGAATTCCGCATGGGTCGCCAAATGTACGATGCCGTAGTCGCTGCGTTGGCGTTCCCGTTGCAGCGCACCCAAGGTGAACTGGTTGTTCAAGAAATAACGACCGGGCCACAGACCGGGCCGATCGCCATTGCCCACGATCGCTTCCAGTTCGATCGGCACACCGGGCAAGGGACTGAGGTTGGTGGTGTCTTCAAATTGCGAAGCACCCATGGCCAGCACCCGCGATCGCTGGAGGTTGCCCGCTTGAGGATCAAAGAGGCTGAAGCCGGGAATTCGAGCGATCGCGTATTTTTCAATCAAAAAGCGCTGGCCATCGTGCAGGGCTGCCAAGGGAGCCGATCGCAACCCCTCGCCGGGGCAAAAAATCAGCAGCTCAATCCCTTCCGCCTGGAGTTGTGACTCGATCGGGGCAATCAACCAATTGTGCAAGCGTCGGGCATAGGGTAAATAGCTGACCCCGTTCCGCTGCACCGGGTTGGTGATGGCAACGGTCAGCAGCTTCACCGCTTCGTTGATGGCCGCTTGGGACGTGCCGGGAATGATTTCAATTCTGGGTTCGCTGCGGCCGGTGACCAACACCAATTCCACATCATTGTCCCGGGGCATCATGTACAGCAGCGCCGATCGCTTGCCGGTGCGCCGTTCCATTTCCCGCAACTGTTCCGAGACAATCGCCGCCGAAATGCGTCGGGCGGGTAAGTCGCGGTTGAATTGGCGTTCGTATTCCCCCTCCCACAACGCTTCGATTTTGTTGACCACGTTGGCGGGGGTGACGGGTTCGCTGGGCTGGCTGGCCCAACCCGGCGGCGCGATCGTGCTGCCCACCATTACGGCTGCCAGGCTCGCCGTCAACTGTCGAATCATGCGATCGCCCATGGGTAGTGAAAACGCTGTTCCTATTCAAACAAGGCAACAGGGCGATCGTCAGGGCAACCTCAAGACGATCGCTGTTGCGGGTCGATCGCATCCCGCAGCCCATCCCCGATGAAATTGGCGCTTAAAACCGTCATAAAAATCGCCAGCCCCGGAAAAATCGCCATATGCGGCGCGGTTTCCAAAAAATTCTGGGCATCGTAGAGCATTCGCCCCCAAGTGGGCACATCGGGCGGAAAGCCCAGCCCCAAAAAATTCAGGGTCGATTCCGTCAAAATGGCCGTGCCCACCGCCAAGGAAGCCGCAACAATGGCCGGGCCGATCGCGTTGGGCAAAATATGCCGCCAAATTAACCAGCCCGATCGGGCCCCCAAGGCATAGGCCGCCAACACGAAATTGCGTTCTCGCAGGGTCAGGAAATTAGCCCGAATTAACCGCGCCACGCTCATCCAGTTCAGCCCGCCGATCGCCCCAATCACCAGCAGAAAAATCCCCAATTCTGGCCCCGCGATCGCCCGCAACGGTTCCCGAAAGAGATAAATCAGCAGCAACAATAGGGGCAACTGAGGCAAGGCCAAAAACAAATCCGTGAGCCGCATCAACAGCCCATCCACCCAGCCGCCATAGAACCCCGCCACCGCCCCGATCGTTGTGCCCAAGGTGACCGCCACCAGCATTGAAGCAATGCCCACCGTGAGGGACACCCGCCCACCGGACAGCACCCGCGCCAACAAATCCTGCCCCCGATCGTTCGTGCCCAACCAATGGGCCAGGCTGGGGCCTTGGTAGGCGCGGCCATAGTCCAAGTCCGTGGGCGAAAGGGGATAGAGCCACGGGCCCACCAGGGCCGCCAGCCCGATCGCCCCCAGGCAAATTAGCCCAAACAGGGCCAACCGATCGCGACAAAATCGCCGCCAAGCCGCCCCCCACAGACTTTCCGAGTGATTCATTGACCTGGTTTGTAATTTTGTCTAATTTTGTCTAGTTCTGGCTTGTTCTGTCCTGCCCTATCGTGTTCTATAGCAACCGCACGATAGACCGCACCATTTTTGCCTTATCCCATGACTGACTTTTCCGAGCCACCCAATCCCCAACATCTCGCCACCTTGATTCGTGGCACCAGTCTGTATTTAGTCGGGCTAATGGGGTCAGGAAAAAGCAGCACCGGCCGCCAGTTAGCTGCCGCCCTGGATTATCGCTTTTTTGACACAGATCAGTTGATTGAGCAGGCTGCTGGCCAGTCGATCGCCCAAATTTTTGCCACCGAAGGCGAGGCGGCCTTTCGCCAACTGGAAACCCAAGTGTTGTCGCAACTGTCCGCCTATAAGCGATTGGTGGTGGCCACCGGAGGCGGCATTGTCACCCAACAGGAAAATTGGGGTTATTTACGCCATGGATTGGTGATTTGGTTGGATCCCACCCTGGAGACGATCGTGAACCGCTTGCAGTCGGATCCAGCCGAAATTGCCCAGCGGCCCCTGTTGCAGTCGCCCGACCCGGTGGCGGCCTTGGCGGAGTTGCGCGATCGTCGATCGGCCCAATATGCCCAAGCGGACTTGCAAGTGGCGATCGGGCCGGAGCAGTCCCCCGCCCAGGTGGTGGATCAAATTCTGGTGGGTATTCGCGGAGTCTTGCGGCCGGAGGTGACTGGCTCCACCGAAAATTAATCAAGCCAGTTAATCAAGCCAGTCAATCAAGCCAGTTAATCAAGCCAGTTAATCAATCAAGTCAATCAATCACGGTTGATTACCCCCCAGAGGCCGTCATTGTGACCCAATCTCGTCGTCAGTTTGTTCAAAATCTAGTGGCCGGTGGTTTGCTGGCCACGGGGGCGGCGACCTGGCTGCAACGGGCCGATCGCACCTGGGCCCAAAGTCCTCCCAATTTGGAGCCAGCCCCTCCGCCCGATCGGGGTGATTTGCGGATCATTGCCATCAGCGATCTGAACAATGGCTATGGCGAAACGGATTACCGCGCGGAGGTTCATCAGGCGATCGCCCTGATTCAGCGCTGGCAGCCGGATTTGGTGATTTGTGGCGGGGACATGGTGGCGGGCCAAAAGCTGGGCCTCACCCGATCGCAGTTCCAAGCCATGTGGGCCGGGTTCGATCGCACCATCTATCAACCGCTGTGCCAAGGGGGGATTCCCTTTGCGTTCACCTTGGGCAATCACGACGCTTCAAACATCACCTTGCCCGATCGAACTTTTAAATATGCACTCGATCGAAACGAAGCCGCAGCCTATTGGCGAAGACAGCGATCAACCATGAATTGGGACTGGGTGGATGATGCCTGGTTCCCTTTTTTTTATGCATTTCGGATGGGAAATGCCCTAATTGTCTCCTGGGATGCTTCGGGGCCCGTCATTAGTACGGAACAATTATTACGGGCCGAACAGTTGTTTACCTCAGAAGTCGGCCGAGCAGCCCAGGTACGATTGCTGTTGGGTCATATGCCACTCCATGCGGTTACTCCCCAACGCAACCAGCCGGGAAATGTATTGCGAGACACGGCTCCAGTGCAATCGCTCTTGGAACGGGCCCAAGTCACTGCCTACATCACGGGCCATCACCATGCTTACTTTCCGGCGCGTATGGGTATGGTCGATCTATTACACCTGGGATGTTTGGGAGGCGGTGCGCGATCGTGGCTGGGCACCTCTAGCACTCCAATCCGCACTTTGACCGTCATTGATGCACGGTTTGGATCTCCCAATTTGCGGTATAGCAGTTATCAACTCAATCCTTTCCGCTCCCTGCGTGATGATCAGCTACCTCGGGAAATTGTTGGGTTTAACGGTCGGTTGGTGCGGCGCGATCAACTACTGTCCAAAAATCATGCTTTGAAGGTCAAAATTTAAATAGAGAACACTTAAAGTTGGGCGCGAAAAATTGAACGCTAATCCCAAACGCCAATCGATTTTTCGCCAATTCTGCAAAGTGTTGGTTGGGTTATTCCCGATCGACCATTGGGTAGACGATCGATGAGCGATGGCTGACTAGCACTCAAAAACGACGGCCCGGGATTGCCAAAACTAGGGCTGATGTCGCTGATAAGTAGGGGCAGGCATGACTCAAGGACGAAATGGTTGGGGTGTAGTGCGCAGTCAACGAAATCACCGATCGAGCTGCCGAATCCGGCGGCCGGGGGGTAAAAGTCGTCCGCCACGATCGGTTCTCCCGTTAGGGTTGGCTGTGGCCTTGGTGATCTGCTTGGGTTGCATTGAGGGGGTGGGGCGATCGGCCATGGCGCGATCGCCCCAAGATTTGGGAACCGGCCCAACGCCCACAACCCCTTGGCCCGAAGAATTGCCGCATCGCAGCCCCTACACGGAATTGTGGGGCCCCCTGGGCCTAACGGGTTTGTCCCTGGTGCTGTGGGTGAGCGATCGCCTCTTGCGCCATCGCCTGCTGAAGGTTCTGGATCCCAGCCTGATGGCGGCGGATTCCTTGGGGGCGGTTCCTGGGCCGCTGGGCCGGTGGCGCTGGCTCTGGCCTCGGGTTCGATCGCCCCAATTTCCCCGATCGCTCCGATTGCCCCGTTTTCTGGCCCATGCCAACCCTGAGGCGTTGGGGGATGGGGTGGTGCAGGGGGGCAACCGTTCCATGGGGCCCATGGGGGGTGCAGCCAGTGCAGAATCTTGCCCTTCCACCGTTGCGGCGGCTGCGTCTTCGTCCTTAGCCGAAGCCCAATCCCCGGCCTATGCCGACTTGTGGAACCGGGTTGTGGCCGTGACCAGTGCGGCGGCCGATTTTGACTCCGCTTTGGAAGAAGCGTTGCAAGTGTTGGGCCAAGAAACCGGCTGGGTGGCGGGCGAAGCTTGGGTTCCCAGCCTGGATGGTGCGTCGCTGGTTTGCAGCCCCGCTTGGTTCTGTGCGATCGAGGGGGTGAACTTGTTTCGGCAGGCGAGCTTGGACTTGACCCTAAAGCTGGGTTGCCAGCCACCGGGACGAGTCTGGCAAACCAAACGCCCGGAATGGATCAGCAACTACGAGATGGAGTCGATCGACCATTGCAGCCGCAGCCAAATGGCCCTGGGGGTGGGCTTGCGATCGAGCGTGGTGTTGCCCATTTTGACCGGCGATCACGTGTTGGCAGTGCTGACTTTGTTTGCCACCAGCCCCCGAGAGCGGGACTTAACCTTGCTGAATCGGTTGGCGATCGTCACCGCCCAACTGGGGCCCATTTTGCAGCACAAACAGGCCGAAGCCCGCTACCGCAACCTGTTTGAACGGGCGATCGAGGGGATTTTTCAGGTGGCCCCCGATGGTCGCTATCTCCATGCCAATCCCGCCTTTGCGGCCATTTTGGGTTACGAGTCTCCCGCAGCGGCCCTGCGGGCCCTGAATGCCACCGATCGCCGCCTCTACGTGCGCCCGGCCGATGAAGTGCGTTTCCTGGAACTGTTGGAACAAAGTCAGGATGCTTGCAACTTTGAATGTCAGGTCTATTGCCAAGACGGCCAACGCATTTGGGTGGATCAACGGGCCCAGGCCGTGCGCGATCGCAACGGACGATTGCTCTATTACGAAGGATGCCTGCTAGACATCACCTCCCGCAAATGGGTGGAAGCCCAATTGCAATACAACTCCTCCCATGATGTGCTGACGGGCCTGTGGAACCGGGCTTGGTTTTTGGAGCGGTTGGTGGAGGCCGTGTCTCGGGGGCGGCGCGATCCGCAGTTTCGCTTTGTGCTGCTGTTTTTGGATATTGACGGCTTCAAACGGATTAACAACAGCCTGGGCTATTGGGTGGGCGATCGGCTGCTGATGATGCTGGCGGGCCGTTTGGAAAAGGCCATTTCCCCCGATTATGTGCTGGCTCGCACGGGGGGGGATGAGTTTGTGGTGTTGGTGGAGTCCGCCGCCACCTCCGACGAGGGGCAATTGGCCGCCGCCAAGGCCGCCGCCCACCGCCTTCAGGATGTGTTTCGCGATCCCTTTGTGGTGGATGGGCGCGATGTGTTTTTGCAAGCAAGCATGGGCATTGTTTGCCGCCCCGATTCCCACGGAGATTCGCGCCCCGACCAGCCCTATCGGATTTTGCGCGATGCGGATGCGGCTTTGCATCGGGCCAAACAACAGCGCAATGGCAGTTTTGTGATTTTTGATGCGGCCCTGCAATCGGACACGGAACAGCTCTTGCAACTGGAAACGGATTTGCGCTGGGCGATCGAGCGGCGGGAATTTTGTTTGCATTACCAACCGATCGTTTCCCTCGACTCTCGATCGATTGTGGGGTTTGAAAGCCTGATTCGTTGGCAACACCCGCGCCACGGGTTAATGATGCCCGCTTCTTTCATTGGGTTGGCGGAGGATCGCGGGGCGATCGTCCCGATCGGGAATTGGGTGTTGCAGTCCGCTTGCAAGCAAATTGCAATCTGGAAAACCCAAATGCCCGAAGTGTTTCCCATTTGGGTGAATGTCAACCTTTCGGCCCGGCAACTGGTTCCCGAGTTGGCTGACCTGATTGAAGTGCTGATGGATGCCTACGACCTGGAAGGCTACGAACTGCGCCTAGAGATCACCGAAACCTCCTTGGCGCTGGATCCCAACGCCAGCCGCGCCTGTCTCGATCGACTGCGGGAACGGCGGATTAAAATTTGCCTCGATGACTTTGGCACGGGCTACTGCTCCCTCAACTATTTGCGGGAATTCCCGATCGACTCGATCAAAATCGAGCGATCGTTCATTCAAGCCATGCTCGAAAATCAACGCGACGCGGCGATCGTCCGTGCCGTCATCGGTTTAGCCAACGATTTGGGCCTCAGTGTCATTGCCGAGGGCATTGAAACCCAACCCCAAATTGATCACCTGCAAGACTTGGGCTGCGGCTTTGGCCAGGGCTATTTATTCTCCAGAGCCGTGCCCGCCGAGGAAGCTGGTCAGTTTCTCAATGCCGGATTGCCACCGGCCATTCGTTCCTTGCCCCGTTCCCAGTCGGCTCGCCATCCCCTCTGCTAAGTTGCTGATTACTCCCCATGGTCGCGATCGGGTCTGATCGATGCCCGATCGAATGGCAATATCAAAACCTCGATCGGGAATTGGCTCAAGAACGCGCAATCAAGATCGGACAAGGCCGCCACAGCTCAAGGCAGCAAAATTGAGTGCAGAAAAGATTGTTACTGTCATTTGTTTAAATATTGGTTAAACGCATATTATCAACAGATCAAATTTCAATAAAAATCCCCTTAGCTCATTTCCTAAAAATATTCCCGAAAAAGATCATGAAGATCTCTTGAACCGATGATTCAATAATGAACTTGCTGTCACGGCAAAGCCTTGCCCTGACAACGCCAGGCTGATTGAAATCAGATGCTTTGACAAGATTTTATGGTAGATCTATTCTGTCTTTCCTGCTGTAAGATGCTAGCCTTGAAAAGGATAGAAGTCGGGAACGTTTACCTGCGACCAAGTAATCTTAAGACCCCGATTCCAAGCGATCGATTCATCAAACCGAGTCAATTGACCGAGGCCACTGACCAAGGCGATTGGTTGATCAACACTGGATTCCCTTGGGGTTGTATGGCTATCTAAGGCGATGTCAATCGAGCGTGCCAGCCTGATTCATTCTTTCCCATGACATCTCGGTTCTGATATCGGCCCCAGGCTCCGAGTGCAACGCTCTGAACCTGTTGGCGGCTCGCCCGTCCCTCTGCACCCTCATTTCCTATGCTTGCCACTTCCACTTCAACCATGGCTGCTCCGGCTGTGCTGCCCAATCTTGCTGCCTCGCTGAATTTGGAGTCCACGCTCAATGACCTGTGCCTATCCTGCTTTGCCATGGATTTGTCACAGCCGGGGATTGAGCTGGCCCAAGCCTTGGAGGCGGATCCCCTGCTGCCAGGGGCCGTATTGCTCGATCGAGGAGCCTTTGCAGGGCTGCTGTCGCGGCGGCGTTTTTTTAAGCACCTGAGCCGACAATACGGCCCGGAGTTGTTCTTACATCGGCCCCTGCGCGTAATGTATCAATACGCCCATGTGCCGCTGTTGGTGTTGTCGGGCAGCACGCTCGTGGTGCAGGCGGGGCGGGCGGCCCTGGAGCGATCGCCCGATTTGCTCTATGAACCGTTGGCAGTGGAATCCCAGGAAGGCTGCTATTGCCTGCTGGATATTCACCAGTTGCTGGTGGCTCAATCCCAAATTCACGAGCTAGCCATGCAGCGAATTCAAGAGCAAACCCGCGCTCAGGTGATTCAAGCGGAGAAAATGGCCAGCCTGGGGCGGATGGTGGCGGGCATTTCCCATGAAATTAAAAATCCGGTGAATTTCATTTCGGGCAATGTGGTTTATCTGACCCAATACACCCGAGATTTGATTGAGCTGGTGACGGCCTATGAAGCCCTGTTGCCGGAAATTCCCGAGACCTTGCAACAGTTGCGATCGACCATGGAGTTTGACTTCCTGCGGGAGGATTTGCCCAAACTGATCGACAGCATGGCGATCGGGGCAGACAAACTGAAAAAAACCGTTGCCGGTCTCCAAAGTTTCTCCCATGTGGGATCAGAAACCTTCAAAGCTGCCGACCTGCACGATTGCATCGAGAGCACTCTGATTGTGCTCAACAACCGCCTGCGGGAAGGGGTGGAAGTGATCCGCACCTATGGCGAATTGCCCCTGGTGGCTTGCCAGTCGGGACACCTGAGCCAAGTGTTTATGAACCTGCTGGCCAATGCGGTGGATGCGCTGCTGGAGGTGCAAAACCAAATTCCGCCACTGGAGCGACAACGCTGGCAGCCGACCATCATGATCCGCACCCAATGCGTGGATGAGTTACCGGCGGATTTGGCCGCGATCGAGCCGGCCTCGATCGCGGCGGTGGAACCCCGCACCATGGATGTGACGGGCTGGGTGATGGTGGAAATTGCCGACAATGGCCCCGGCATTCCCGAAGCCATTCAGACCAAAATCTTTGAGACCTTTTTCACCACCAAACCGATCGGGAAAGGAACGGGCCTGGGTTTGGCCATCACCCACGAAATCATTGCGCGCCATGGGGGCCACCTCCGCCTGCGATCGCCCCGTTGGCCAGAAACCTATCCCGATCGCCCCTTTGATTTACCCGGCACCAGTTTTGAAGTGTGGTTGCCCCTCACCGCCGATCTCTAAGATCGCCCGATCGCCAACCCGGGCCCAGCGCCAGCCGTCCATGGGCGATCGCGAGCCAAAACTAGGGCGGGCCAAAGCTAGAGCGAGCCAAACTGAAGTTGCCCCAAGCTCACGGGAGTCGGCGGCGGGATGACTCGATCAATACGCCGTTGCCAGTCTGCCGCATCCGGCAGCGTCAACACCACCTGAGCATATTGATGGCCCGTCAGCTTCAACGTCAGAAACGCTCCACCGTCATGAGTGGCATACCAAAACTCCCGGCCGCGCCTTGTGTAGTAGGTTCCTGCTTTGATCACACCCGGCAGAAATGTACCCGGCGCACGCAGTTCTCGCCAGTCGCTGGGCGGTGCTCCTAACTGCACGGCTTGAATTTGCGCGATCGGGACTTCCAAATAAAGGGGCCAATGAAAAGCCCACAGCTTTTCCCAACCCTCCAAGTCAATTCTGAGGGAATCGCCCATCAGGCTTAAATGCATGGGTTTTGCTCCTTGTGCTCGGCGCAGAGTGGCCCATGGAGCACAACTGGAATCATCTCCATTCTGGCGCGGCCAACGCTGATTGGGAGCAACCGCCCAGCCACGCTGCGAACAGGCAGCCGAACCCCTCCCCAGCGATCGAAAGCCAACACCCGATCGCCTGGGATAGCCAGCCCATTGATTACCAACGCCCATGCACGCCATTAGTTCACGCCGTCTCCCCGTTTACAGTGGTTAGGGGGTTATTTGCCGCCCTTCTGCCTGGGATCTCTCAAGACTTCAACCGATCCCGACAGATCCCCACAGATCCCCATAGATCCCGATCGCCCAACATCTGGTCAAATTCACGACCTACCCCCGGTCGCACTTCGCCTTAAAATCTGCTAAAGCTTAAGCCAAGCTTTACGCCGATCCGGCCAGAGCGATCCCACGAACGATCGCCTCAGCCTTATTAATTGCGCTCTAGGACAATTGCTATGACCCTTGGCTATGTCGCCCTCGTCCTGCACGCTCACCTGCCCTTCGTCCGGCACCCCGAAAGCGACTACGTTCTAGAGGAAGAGTGGCTCTACGAAGCCATCACCGAAACCTACGTCCCCCTGTTACGCGCCTTTGAAGGACTCGAGCGCGATGGCGTAGATTTCAAAATCACCATGAGCATGACCCCGCCCCTGGTGTCCATGCTCCGCGACCCCCTCTTGCAAGACCGCTACGATCAGCACCTCGCTCAGTTGCAAGAACTCGTCGAAAAAGAATACGTCCACAACGAATTCAACGGACACCTGCGCTACCTGGCCGAGCACTACATCAAAGAATTCCAGGAAGTACGGGAACTGTGGGAACGGTATGATCGCGACCTCGTAACCGCCTTCAAGAAATTCCAAGACTCCGGCAACATCGACATCATCACCTGCGGCGCAACCCACGGCTACCTGCCCCTGATGAAGATGTATCCCCAGGCCGTGTGGGCCCAACTGAAAGTTGCCGTTGACCACTACGAAGAAAACTTTGGCCGCGCTCCCAAGGGCATTTGGCTGCCCGAATGCGCCTACTACGAAGGCCTTGAACGGATGGTGGCCGATGCCGGCCTGCGCTACTTCCTCACCGACGGCCACGGGATCTTGTACGCGCGGCCCCGCCCTCGCTTCGGAACCTACGCCCCCATCTTCACCGAAGCAGGGGTGGCCGCCTTTGGGCGCGACCACGAATCCTCCCAACAGGTTTGGTCTTCGGAAGTGGGCTACCCTGGCGCGGCCGAGTACCGCGAATTCTACAAAGACATCGGCTGGGAAGCGGACTACGACTACATCAAGCCCTACATCATGCCCAACGGCCAGCGGAAGAATGTGGGCATCAAATACCACAAAATCACCAGTCGCACGGCGGGCCTGTCCGATAAGGCGCTCTACGATCCCTATTGGGCCCGGGAAAAGGCGGCGGAACATGCCACCAACTTCATGTTCAACCGGGGCCAACAGGTGGCCTATCTGAATGGCTTGATGCAGCGCCCCCCGATCGTCGTGTCGCCCTACGATGCGGAGCTGTTTGGCCACTGGTGGTACGAAGGCCCTTGGTTCCTAGATTTCCTGTTCCGGAAAGCTTGGTTTGACCAGAACACGTTCCAGATGACCCACCTGTCGGACTATTTGCAAAAGCAACCGACCCAGCAGGTCTGTCGCCCGTCCCAATCGAGCTGGGGCTATAAGGGCTTCCATGAATATTGGCTGAACGATACGAATGCTTGGATCTATCCGCACCTACACAAGGGCGCGGAACGGATGATCGAACTGTCGAAGCTGGAGCCGGCCGACGAGCTGGAATGGCGGGCCCTGAACCAGGCGGCGCGGGAGTTGCTGTTGGCGCAGTCGTCTGACTGGGCGTTCATTATGCGGACGGGGACGATGGTTCCCTACGCGGTGCGCCGGACGCGATCGCACATGATGCGGTTCACGAAGCTCTACGACGATATCCGCGCGGGCAAGGTGGATTCGGGCTGGCTGCAAAAGGTGGAGGCGATCGACAACATCTTCCCCAACGTCAATTACCGCGTCTATCGCCCGTTGTAATTTCCCCTGCGTTAATGGGGCGATCGCGTAGGGTGAGTGGGAGAATGCTTGCGGGGTAACGATTTGGCTGGTTTGGCTCCCACGCACCGTCGATCGCCCCTCGGGATCACGAGTTTGCCCGCGTCAATGGTAGTAGCGGTGCGTAGGGCAACGGTTCGCAGGTTCCCGAGATGGGGTTTGTGCCCTACGCACCGCTACGGGGTTTCGGGTGGGGTGTTGAGTAGTTGCAGGATGAGAGAAGTTCAGCCGAGGATTATTCTGCCCAGTTTTGAATGGCAAGGTAGGGAACGCGGCTAAATTCTCGGACATTATTGGTCACGATCGTCAGGCTCAAGCTGAGGGCGTGGGCCGCGATGAGTAAGTCCATGTTGCCGATCGATTGTCCCTGGCGTTCGAGGCTGTAGCGAAGTTTGCCATAGTTATGGCTGGCATTGCGATCGAAGGGGACGTTAAGGGCCACAAGAAGCGATCGAGGGCGGCCTGATTGCGATCGCGCTGTTGGCTTTTGGCAATGCCGTAGTCGAGTTCGGTAACGGTAATACTCGAAATGGCAATATCGCCGAGTTCGCAGGCGCGGAAGCGATCAATAACTTGGGGCGGTTTGTGTTTGATTAAGTAAATGCAAATGTTGGTGTCGAGGAGGAATTTCATGGAAACCATTCCTCGCGTTCTTGGGGCAAGTCTTGGGGGCGAGTTTCTGGCCAATCCTCGAAGCAATCTTCGGAAAAGAGTGTGAGGCTCTCAAACAAAATTTGCCAGGGATTGGCAGCGGGGAGCAAAATCAGGGCGCTGCCTAGGGGTTTGAGATAAACTGCTTCGCCGAGGAAGTCGATCGACTCGGGCAAAATGATTGTCCAGCCCTGATCTTGTTTAGTAATTTCGACTCGTTCCATCGAGAATTCCTTCGGTGATGGTGTTGGCGGTCATTAATCGTGGGCGCAGGACGTTTAGGATTGCGTTGTCTCAATGGTATCGCGGGTCTTGGGGTGGGTTAATCGCCCCTGGGGATACACGATCTGGTTTTCTCCGTATCGATGAAGAGATCGGGTAGGGGCGTACCGCTGTACGCCCTCCGCCAGGATTGATCGCCTGACACGAATCGGTTGGCGGAGATCTCGCGTATCGGAGGGCGCATGGCGATGTGGCCCCACAAGAATCGGTTTTCCCGCATGGGTAGGGGCGTACCGCTGTACGCCCTCCGCCAGGATTGATCGCTTGAGACGAATTGGTTGGCGGAAATCTCGCGTATCGGAGGGCGCATGGCGATGCGCCCCTACGGATTGGGTGGGGTGGTGAGTTGTTGCAGGATGGATTGGGTGAGGGGGTGGTCGGAGAGGTCGGCGGCGCGATCGGCTTCGATGACGGTTTGCACGAGGTGACGAAAATTGCTGAACCCAGCCTTGGTGTTGGGATGGTCTTGACCGAGTTTTTCAACCAAAATCGTCAAGCAGCGGAGGTAGAGGGGTTCCGCTGC
>NZ_LIRO01000128.1:0-1343 GCF_002742025.1 Limnothrix sp. PR1529 | reverse complement strand
CCGAAGCGGTGATCGACGGGGCCGCGGTGCCGGTCAGCGCTGCCGAGCACCCGGCGATGATCATTGACCTGCCACGCGGCAAGCGGCTGAGCATCTTCGCCGCGGCATCGCCGAGGTTGGTCGCGGCCGCCTTGAAGGCTCTGCGATGATCCCCTCCGGCGCGCGGGTGTGGATCGCGCTCGGCCACACGGATATGAGGAAGGGCATGCAGGGCCTGGCACTGCTGGTGCAGCAGGGGCTCAAGCGTAATCCGCATGGGGGCGATCTGTTCGTGTTCCGCGGCCGCGCAGGATCGCTGATCAAGATAATCTGGCACGACGGGATCGGCATGTCGCTCTACGCCAAGCGGCTCGAGAAGGGCCGGTTCGTGTGGCCCTCAGCGAGTGAGGGCACAGTGTCGCTGACCCCATCACAGCTGGCCTGCCTGCTCGAGGGGATCGACTGGCGTAACCCGCAGTATACGTGGCGGCCGCAGAGCGCAGGATAATCGGCGCAAGGCGGGTATTTTGCCCTTGCGGGAGCGGGCCTCGCATGATTCACTCAGGTCCATGGAAGCCGTCATCTCGCCCCTTCCGGACGATGTTGAAGCGCTCAAGGCGCTGCTGGTTTCCGCGCTCCAGAAGGCTGACGAAGCAGAGGCCAAGCTGGCCAACGCCCATGCCCGCGAGAGCGCCATCGAGGCGCTGATCGCTCACCTCAAGCTGCAGATCGCCAAGCTCAAGCGCGAGCAGTATGGCCCCAGCGCCGAGCGCAGCCGCCGCCTGCTCGATCAGATGGAGCTGCAACTCGAGGAGCTCGAGGCTGACGCGGCCGAAGACGATCTGATCGCCGAGGAAGCGGCAGCCAAGACCACTACGGTCACCGCGTTCGAGCGCAAGCGCCCGGCAAGGAAGCCGTTTCCCGAGCACCTGCCGCGCGAGCGTGTCGTGGTGCCCGCGCCCTGTTCCTGCCCGGCATGCGGCGGGGACCGGCTCTCAAAGCTCGGCGAGGACGTCACCGAGACGCTCGAGGTCATCCCGCGCTCGTGGAAGGTGATCCAGACGGTTCGAGAGAAGTTCTCGTGCCGTGACTGTGAGAAGATCGCCCAGGCCCCGGCACCATTCCACGTGGTCCCGCGCGGTTGGGCAGGCCCCAGCTTCCTCGCCATGCTGATGTTCGAGAAGTATGGGCAGCACCAACCGCTCAACCGGCAGGCCGAGCGGTTCGCCCGCGAAGGCGTGCCGCTCAGCGTCTCGACCCTGGCCGATCAGGTCGGCGCCGCTGCTCACGCGCTGATGCCGATCTACAAGCTGATCGAGGCGCACGTTCTGGCTGCAACCCGGATCCACGGCGACGATACCACC
>NZ_LIRO01000057.1:0-46061 GCF_002742025.1 Limnothrix sp. PR1529 | reverse complement strand
GCTGGGGGTGGTGCTGGTGGTGTTGGGGGGGCGATCGGCCCAGGGGTGACCCCGAGCCATTTGGCCGAACTGCGCTGAACTCTGCCGAACTGTACCGATCACCAAGGCCATGGAGTGAGTGATGAAAGGGATAGTTCAGGGGTTGCCCAAAGGGAAGCCAACGGGGGCAATCACTTGGGGGGTAGAGGCACTGTCCGCAAGGATTTGAGGATTCATCGTGCTGAAGTTTTGGTCTGTGGCCGCATTTTGCACCTTTGCCCGATCGCGCTGGGCCCAAGAACGAATCCCTGTGGGGCGCTGGTGGCGTTGGGCCCAGGCTTGGGCCGCAGCGGGCGAACCGGAAGCGGTTTTGGCCGCGCTGGAAACGGCGGTGATCCAGCGGCCTGGCTCCTTCAAATTGGTGCGGCAACTGCTGGACACCTACGGCCAAGCGGGCTATCGACGGGCGGCCTGGCGACCGGTGCAACGGTTGGTGGCTGTGCGGCCCCGGGTGGCCGGGCGAGCTTGGGCCGCTTTGGGGGACTTGTATTGGGCGATGGGCGAGTGGTCGGAAGCCATGCGCGCCTACGACGAGGCCAAACAAAATCAGTATCAGTCCACCTACTTAGAGGAACGGGCAGCCCGCTTTTGGGCCAGTCGTCAGGATTGGACGCGGGCCAAGGGCGCTTGGTGGACGGCGATCGCCTGGGAACCGAGCGATCGACCCGATTGGCATGAGGCACTCTGCTTTGTGCTCCTGAGCGATCGCGACTTTGACGGGGCGATCAAGGCCGGAGAAACGGCCCTGGCCCTGGGGGGCGATCGGGCCGTGACTTGGCATCGGTTGGCCCAAGCCCACCGGGAACGCGGCGATCGCCCCACGGGTAACCGCTGTTTGCGGCGGGCCTGGCAAGTGGGAGCCAAGGATCCCTGGAGTTGGTTTCCCCAGGTCAGTGAATGTGCCGATCGCCCAGAATGGCAACGGGCTTGGCAAATGTTGCAGAGTGCGCCGGACTTGGACTTTCCTGAAACGGCCGCCGATTATCGCCGCTGGTCGCAACTGGCCAGTCAGGCGGGGGATTGGCCAGCGGCCATAGCCGCCCTCGATCGGGCCTTGACTTTGGATCCGCAGGCCCCACCCAGTGATTGGTGCGCCTTGGCGGATCTCTGCGCACGATCGGGACAAGACCACCTGGCCAGCCTGGCTTGGCAACGAGCCTTAACCGCCGGAGCCAATCAGGGCGGGGTCTACTATGCCTATGCCGAATCCCAGCCCCGGTCATCATTGCCCGATCGTTTGGCCCTGTGGCGGCGAGCCATGCAAGATAACCCCACCGATCCCCGGGTGTATGACAACTATGGCCAAACCCTGGAAGCGGCCAACCACCCGATCGCGGCGCTAGCCGCCTACGGTCGAGCCATTCTGCTCGCCGGCCGACGTTTGGATATTCCCTTTCGACAAGGGGGAACCCTGTTGCAACAATTGGGTTGGTGGCGGCTGGCCTGCTGGTTTTGGGATCAAGCCAGTCTGCTCGCCCCCGATAGCGTTTGGTTCCAAGCGGAGCGCCAAGCGGCCCTGGCTCGCCGGGCCCAGTCACAGGGGCAATGGCAACGGGCGATCGACCATTTCATGGCCGCCCTACGCTATCAGCCGGAATTTTGGCCCGCCTACGACGGCATTCAAGCCGTACTGGCGGCCGCCGGATTGCCGCCGGCCGATCCATCGCCCACTTCCCCGAGCCTGTTTTGCCAACTGCCTGATGGTCTGGCGGAAGCCACCAGCCTCCTGGCCACCAATTGGCAGGGCGTGGCAGCCGAGCTGCCGGGAACGGACTGTTTTCCCGCCTTTGAACCGGAAACCCATCCCCTGCGCGATTCCCAAGGCTTGGGCGATCCCCTGCCGGAATTACAAGCGATCGACCATACCTTGGATGCGCCGGCCGCCTACACCGTTGCGATTCCCCAGGGGCGAGCCTGGGGCGATAACCTGTGCAGCGTGGTGTTCAATGCCCAAAATCAGGTGATTCGCGACTGTTCAACGGGTTACAGCGCCATCGTTGCCAGTTCGCCCCACCTGCCGCCGCCCCAACACTTTGCCGGAACAGTGGCTTTTTTGGCCACGCGCTGGGGCAAGGTCACCTATTTTCACTGGATGTTTGATCTGTTGCCTCGGTTGGAGGTGTTGCGGCGATCGGGCTTTGCGTGGGACTCGATCGATCGCTTTGTGGTCAATCTATATGAATTGCCCTTTCAGCACCAAAGTTTTGAGCGGTTGCAAATTCCCCTGGAAAAAGTGGTGGCCTGCTGCCATACGGAATGGTTTGGTTCCGTGGATCCGGTTCAAGGGCGAATTCCCCACTTAACGGCCGATCGGCTGTTAGTGCCAGCAATTCCCGAGTTGCGGATCTATCGGGGATCGCGCTGGGCCCATCAGTTTTTGCGCGATACCTTTTTGGAGCCGGCCCGCATTTCCCGCTTTCCCGATCGCCTCTACATCACCCGCCGCAGCGCCGCCTACCGCCAAGTGCTGAATGATCGGGAGGTGATTGCAACCTTGGAACAGTTCGGCTTTCGGGCGATCGACCCGGCCCGCCTACCGCTGGTTGATCAGGCGGCGGCCTTTGCAGCGGCCAAGGTGATTGTGGCGGTACATGGGGCCGGGCTAACGAACCTGGTGTTTGCAGAGCCGGGCACGAAGGTGATTGAAATTTTCCAGCCCAGTCACCGCCAAAACACCTACTGGCTCCTGAGCAACTTGGGCGGCTTGGAGCACTATCACCTCACGGCGGATCTAGCGCCCGGCGCGGAACAGGCCACGGCCGTGCAACAGAACATTACGATCAACCTCGATCACCTAAAGGCCCTGCTGAAGTTGGCCGGAATTGATTAGGCCTCTTGCATCAATCAAGTGCTAACAATTCCTGACCATTGCACCGTCTTCGTACCGTCGCGGCGATAGGAAAAGAACCGATCGCGCTCGCAGTAGGTGCAGTGGGGCGCGATGGTAACCTGCTCCCGATCGAGACCCAAATTCAACACCTGCTGGACGATCGTTTGGCGCACATCCAACCGCGCCTTTCCCGGTTCCGGATCCGGCAACACGGGCGGCTGTTCCCAACCTTGGGCCTCCTTCAGGGGCACAGCCAGCGAGGCCACCACCTCTTCAGCCACCGCTTCCGTCACTTGATAAACCGAACCGGAAATGGCCGGGCCCAGCGCCACCCGCAAATCCGCCAGTTGACTGCCCTGTTGGCGCATCCGCTCGATCGCCTTGGGCACAATGGCCGCCGCCGTTCCCCGCCAACCGGAATGCACCGCCGCCACCTGACCGGTTTTTAAATCCGCAATCAAGGCCGGGGTGCAATCGGCGCTGCAAACCCACATCACCTGCCCCGGGCGATCGCTCAACAGGCCATCGGCTTGGGGATAGGTGGATTGTTCGCTGGCGGTGGCCGTCGCCTCTTGGAGCACGGCCCCTGCTGTGATTTCTGCAATTTCCGCCGGAGCCACCACCCGATCGCCATGCACCTGCTTGACTCGGAAAGTTTGAGCCGCTTCATCCAGCACCGGGGCCAACTCGGCCGGCGGGCGGGGGGCAAAGTGCCGGGTAAAAAAACCGTGGGGAATTGGCTCCAACAGGGAGCAGGTGAGATAGGGCAGTCCTTGCCAGTTGCGCCAATGCCAGCCAGTCACGATCAAGCCTCCCAAGGGTTCTGAGTTGGCATGATAGGTGGAATGTGCAATTTCTCCTAACTTGAATGCTGGAAAGTTTCAAGGGTCGGGAGATGGTTCAGGAGATCGAAATTGGCGCTATGCGTACAAAATTGATGCATTTTTATGCGTCTTTATGCGTCGGTCTCCAGTTGTCGCAGGCGCTCCCGTAATTCTGCTAACTCTGCCAGCGCGGCTTCTTTGGCTTGACGTTCTTGATCCAATTCTGCCGCCACCCGATCGCGTTCTGCTAACACATCACCGATCTCGTCTGGCATCGGTAGCCATTGCCCTGTGGCCTCATTAAAGAATCGCAAGAGCGGCCCACAAACTTCTAAGCGCAACCCCAACACAGCACTTTGGTTGTCTGTGATGGGCAAATATGCCTCACAGGGGTCACCGTCCGGTGTGCGACTCGGCCCTAATTGATAGCCGCGTAATTGGCCCTCAATCCACTCATTTTTGGGATCAAATAACCAATACTCCTGTACCCCCATTTGTTGATAGAGCCAATGTTTATGGTGTTGGTCTTCCTGGCGAGTGCCGGGGGAGGTGACTTCAAAAATAACGCTGGGAATTTCCCCCTCTTCCCAGATTTTGTAGTTGTCTCGGCCACCGGGAGCCACATTAAAAATCACCATCACATCGGGAGCCACTCGCAGCCGGGGATACCCTTGGCTGTAGTAGAGAAACTGATCAGCTAAAACAGTCGCTTGTTGACCACACAAGTGAAATTGCAGTGCTTTTAAAATTGCAATGATTGCGTTGAGGTGAAGGTAAGTTTCAGCCAAGGGTTTTCCATCAGCAGAGGGGTAAACAATATCAGCCGGTTGGGGTTGATGAATGGTGACAGTCGGTAGCGCCAAATCGTTGGGGGCGATCGCGCTGTCAGGGGTGGACTCCTGGGCAGTGGACAAGCTCGACATCGGCGGGGCGATCGGACGATCGCGGGTCAATTCAATCCCTATTCTAGAGATCCCAAAAATGGCTGGTGCTGGCTGGCTGGGGGCAAGGGGTTTAAACCCCTTGGCTGGCTGGGCTGGAGAAATGAAATGGAGGCGATCCGCTGGGTGACCGGATCGCGGTAGGGTAAGGGGCGATCGCCGCAAGCATGACCTCAAAAATCAGCAAGCAATTAGAAAACCATTGGTGTTGAAACCCACCCCGATCGCCCCCGCAGAATTCAGCGCCGCCGTGTTGCGCGAAACGGCGCGGCTCGGTGTGCGGTTGCCCAGGTTGCAGGTGCTAGCGGAGACCGGCTCCACCAATCAGGTGGCCTGGGAGCTGGCCCAAGCGGGGGCCCAGCCAGGAACGATCGTGATTGCGCTGCAACAGTCGGCGGGGCGGGGGCAGTGGGGCCGCCAATGGTCGTCGCCCTTGGGCGGGTTGTATCTCTCGCGCTATTTTGCACCCCAGTTGCTACCGGAGGATGGGGCCCAACTGACCTTGGCGGCCGCTTGGGGCCTGGGGCAAACCCTGCGAGATCGGGGTGTGCCGGTGGCGCTGAAGTGGCCCAATGATTTGGTGGTTCGGGAGCGCAAGTGGGGCGGGTTGCTGACGGAAACCCGATTGGTGGGTGGCAAGATTGCCCGTGCAGTTACGGGGCTGGGGTTGAATTGGGCTAATCCGGTTCCCGAGACAGGGATCAATGCCACGGAGTTGTTTTCAGAATTGGAGTTTCCAGAATTAGGGTCTCCAGAACGATCGCATGATCAATTGGATCAATCAGTAGATCGTCAATTAGTAGATCGCCTAGATCCTCTAGATCCTTCAGGTCATTGGGTCGATCGCTCATCGAACTCGTCCAAGATTTCTGATGGCTCTAATTCGCTGCATGGGGCCAGTGCATTGGCGAATCAGGCGAGTCAAATGAACACCCCGCCCCTGTTGCCGCCGACTGATTTCCCTGCGGAGGGTGGGCCACCGATTCGATCGCTGGCAGAGTTGGCGGCCCTGGCGATCGCGGGTTTAGACCGGGGCGATCGACAACTCCAAACGGGCGGCATCGAAAGTTTTTTGGCGGATTATTTGGAACTGCTGGAAACCTGCGGGCGATCGGTGCAAGTGGGCGATCGCACCGGAATCGCCGTGGGCATTACCTCGCGCGGAGAACTCCGGGTCAAGTTTTCCGATCAACTGGCTGCGGAACTGCATCTCCCCCCCGGCGCGGTGCGATTAGGCTATGCCCGATCGCCCCAAGCGCCTGAACCCCCCGGCCCAGATGGTGGCAAGGTTACGGATTTTTTAAAGAATCCTTGAATAGTCTTTTCGATTTCCGCGAGGTTGTGTTAAGCGCTTTTGCTTTTTCCCTTGCTATCATGACTGAGGACTGAGCCGGAACCCCCTGACCCGTCATTGCCATTCCTGAAGAGAGCAGTAACGTCCTCAGGCTTTGGCAACTGTCCTGGCTCCAAAGCCCCGGTTAAAGGGTGCGCCAGCCGTTTTTGGCTGTGATTTCAGACCGTGGCTCAACATTTTCTGAACATTTTGGGCGATCGCGCCGTCTAAGGCTCGGTGACGCTTCCCTAGCGGCTCGTCCGCCCGAAGCCCACTGCGCTCCTTCTGGAACCAGGTCTTTCACGCTGTTTTTGCTGTCCCCGTCCCATTACGCCATGCATTGCGCTCCCAACCGCGCCATGAACCACCGCCCCAACTTCCCCACCCGTCTCCAACGCCGTCGCCGTCGCATTTTGCAAGGTCTCGGGTGGGTTGGCGCAATGACCAGCTTGCTCGGCGGACTGGCAACCCCAATCCGGGCGATCGACGCGGCCCCCAGCGGCGGTTCCGCAGACTTGGCCCCGGAAGCACCCGCTGCACCGCCGGAACCGAAGCCCGCCGCCCAGCCCGATCGCCCAGCCCGAATTGAGCGGCCCGCACCGGCCGTGGAGCGGACTCCCCAACGGGAACTGCCGAACGTTCCTCGCCTGGCCCCTTCCCCGGAAGAGCGCTCCACCAGCCGCGGCCCGATCGACCAGTCCAATGATTTCAACTTGGGAGCCACCCAACGCCAGGCCCCGCCCAGCGAAATTCAGTTCACAGAACGCTCCACCGGTTGCGCCAGTGTGGGCGGCCGCCTCAGCGCCGGTTGCACCGTGACCCGATCGCCTGGGCAACCCGGCCAAGCTGGCCACCCCGGAATTGTGGCCATTCCCACGGGCGATCGGGGTTCCCACCTCCAAATGGGCAGCCCCATGCGCCTTGGCTCCGTGGGCAGCGCCCTGCCGGCCCAATCGCCCATCTCCGTCAAAATCGGCCCCCTAACCGTGGGCTTAAACGGCGTGAACTTCGATGCCAACAGCTACTATTTCCGCAGCGGTCGCCCCAAGGGCCTGCTGGGCAATGGCAACCTAAAAATGCTGTTTCCGCTCACCAGCCTGGCTCCAATTTCCTCCTCCTTTGGTTGGCGGGTGCATCCGATCTTGGGCTACAGCCGCTTTCATGCGGGCACTGACCTTTCGGCTCCCTTGGGCACGCCCGTGGTGGCGGTGTTGGATGGCAAGGTCTCGATCGGGGGCTTTTTGGGGGGCTATGGGCTAACGGTGGTGTTAGATCATGGCGACACGCAAAAGACCCTTTACGGTCACCTATCGGAAATTTTTGTGAAACCGGGAGCTACGGTTAAGCAAGGAGAAGTGATTGGGCGTGTGGGCAGCACGGGCATGTCCACGGGGCCGCACTTGCACTTTGAAGTTCGTCAGCTCACGGCCCAAGGTTGGGTGGTGACGGATCCGGCAAAGTTCCTGGCGGGCGCAAGCAGCCCGATCGCCGCTGCTGACAAACCCAAAGATCCCTTTGAAGCGTTGATGGCTGCCACGATCGAGGCGGTGAAGTCTTCCTACAAAGTCCAATACGCCGTGATCGACGAAACCAAGGCATCGAGCAACAATTAAAGGACTCAATGGTCTAACTAATCAAGTGAGCCATCAAACACAGACTCAATCCTCTTTGCTAAACTAGGGAAAATTCAGCAGGGAGGACTGAGTAATGTTTGGCTTTGGCAAAAAGAAGACTCCTGAGCAACCTACACAGTCGCAAAATATCTCTAATACATCAGTTTCTGGTCAAGTAGCCCAGGCGGGTCGCGACTTGAATCAAGTGATGCAGTCTTCACAAAGTCAATCTGAGCAGCAAATTTCTGCAACTGATGCGGCAGAGTTACTCGGGCAAGTTGTCAGCATTGTTAATAATGCGCCTTCACTCTCAGAACCTAATAAAGCCAAGGCTACATCTTCCCTTGAGGCTGCGAAAGTTGCTGTAACTGAACCCGATCCCGACAAGTCGTATATTTCTGGAAGCCTACAGCGCGCACTCGATGCAATTCGCTCTGCAAGCGACATTTACAATTTAGCTAAACCATTAATTGATCAAGTTTTGCTTTGGACTAACTCTACCAGCGCATAAGTAGTAGTTAGTCTTTATGAGTTCTAGTGATTCACAGCCAACGCAAGATCAGCAAATCCAGAACTCTAGTATTTCTGGTCAGGTTGCTCAAGGAGGCAGAGATGTCAAGCAGACTCTAATTCAATTTTTTCTTTATCGAGATCCATCAAAAACTGGAAATTTCCTTCGGCATACTCTAGAACAGATACCTCCTCTAGAGCGACCTTTTCAGTTTGTGAAAATTCTATTTTTCTTGATTCAGCTATTAATTTTTTGGCTATTTGTTGGTTGGAAGGTAAACTTTAGGCTGCCTGTAGAATTAGCTTGGGATCTAATTCAATCTAGCTTTAAAGGGGAGCTAGTGCAGAGCATTGCTGATTTACAAACAAAAAATGACGAGCAGATAAATAAGTTAGTTCAAGGGAAAAATAGTTTTTCGCTGGAAGAAAAAATCGCTTTAGAAGCGCAAATTAAGCTCTGCTTCGATTTAATCCAAAATTTGGCATCTGGTTTGAATCAAGATCGTCAAGAGAGTATTAGTGATTTCTTGACCGAGAACCAGTCAAGACTATCCTGGTTTTCTAGTCAAATTGACAGCGAAAAGCGAGAGCGATATCGAAAGCTATATGATCTACAATCTAGAGCTAACAAGCGAAGTAAAGTTGAGGTACTAGCTGAAAGCTACATCAATCATCTTATTGCTTCATTATCTATCTGTAGTCCTTCCTCATTAGTAGCATATGACCTGATTGAGGAAGTTAGCGCCTTGATTGATCGGGACAGGAAATCTCTTTCTATGAAAGAGCTAAAAATGCTGAAAAGCCTTAGAAAATTTCTCTTTTTAATATCTGAGAAATTTATGGCTAATCCTTGGGATGAGGAAAACTCACTACAACGGAGATACAACAGCCTTCGCCAGGAATCCAGTCAGCGGGATATTGAATATCAATCACTTCTCAGCAAGGCAACTACATTGGAAAGCAAGTATGAGGATTTGCAGCAACAAAAAGCAGACCTAGAGAAAAATATAGAGAAACTCAATACTTCTCAGGAAAAATTAAGGCAAGAGCAGCGCAGAATGCAAGACGATCCTGCTGCGTACCTAAGCGATCATTGGAAAATAAAATATATTGCAAGTCGAAAGGGGAAGGTATACCACCATAACCCCACATGCCAAGATTGGTGTGGTTTTGCTTTTAGATATATCATGGCTAAAAAACGCGGTCTCGACGAAATATCAGATTTCATTGTCTCTGCCTCTTCCACGGCTCCTTTTAAAGGCATGAGTGAGTGTAGTAATTGCAAATCTGACTCAAGCAAGAAATAGTTCTGCAATCGTATTTATCAGTTTTCTGTTTAAAGCCTGACTAGGTACTAAGTTCTGGACTGTTAGCCATTTGGTTTGATCACTAAAATCAGCAGATCTTACATATTTTGGAAATTTTGATAAGTTTTGTCAATTTTCAGCATCATGACTGCAAACGATCACCCCGCCCGATCGCCCAGTATTTCTGTATCCCTTGTGTCAAGATAGGTAAAACAACTTAACAAATCCCCCATCCAGATCGGTCAAGCCCAGGAGGTGCGAGCATGGTTGTCGCCACAGAACGTCCGCAAACCGAGAAGCGGTTGACGATTCAAACCGCCGAGATTGCCGCCCAAACCCTGACGATTCGATCGCTGGACTGGGATCGCGATCGCTTTGATATTGAATTTGGCCTGCAAAACGGCACAACCTATAACTCCTTCCTGATTCGCGGGGACAAAGTGGCCCTGGTGGACACCTCCCACGCCAAATTTCGCCAACTTTATCTGGATACCCTGAAGGGCGCGATCGACCCGGCCCAGATCGATTACTTGGTGGTGAGCCACACGGAACCGGATCACAGCGGCTTGGTGGCGGATCTGCTGGCCCTGAATCCTAATATCACCGTGGTGGCTTCCAAGGTGGCGATTCAGTTTCTGGAAAATCTGATTCACCAGCCCTTCAGCAAACTGCTGGTGAAAAGCGGCGAGAGCCTGGATTTGGGCCAAGGGCATGTGCTGGAGTTTTTGAATGCGCCCAATCTCCATTGGCCAGACACGATTTTTACCTATGACCACGGGACGCAGACCCTCTACACCTGTGATGCCTTTGGGATGCACTATTGCAGCGATGACCTGTTTGATGCGGATTTAGGGGCGATCGAGCCGGATTTTCGGTTCTATTACGAGTGCCTGATGGCCCCCAATGCCCGATCGGTCTTGGGAGCCATGAAGCGGATGGATGCCCTCCCCGGCTACCACACGATCGCCACCGGCCACGGCCCCCTGTTGCGCCACAACGTGGTTGAACTCACCGGTCGCTATCGCCACTGGAGCCAAACCAAGGCTGAAGCGGAAACCACTGCCGCCGTGTTCTATGTGTCCGACTATGGCTACAGCGATCGGCTGTCCCAGTCGATCGCCAAGGGGATCACCAAAACCGGCGTGGCGGTGGAAATGATGGATCTGAAAGCGGCTGATCCTCAGGAGTTGCGGGAGTTGGTGGAGCGATCGGTGGCGCTGGTTTTGGCTGCACCGCCCCAAGGGGAATGCGAAGCGGCGATCGGCACCATCTTGACCGTGGCCAACAACAAGCAGCGAATTGGTGTGTTTGAGTCTGGCGGTGGCCAAGACGAGCCGAGCTATCCCCTGTTCAACCGCTTCCGGGATTTGGGACTGAAGCCAGCCTTTGACGTAATTCGGATTAGCACCAAGCCCCAAGCGTTCACTTACCAACTTTGCGAAGAAGCGGGCACGGACTTGGGCCAGGCATTGATGGTTAAAGAGACCGTCAAGCAAATGAAGTCCCTGGATTCCGATTTGGATAAGGCCTTGGGCCGCTTGAGCGGCGGCTTGTATATCATCACGGCCAAGAAGGGCGATGTGGCCAGCGCCATGTTGGCCTCTTGGGTGGTGCAAGCCAGCTTCCAGCCCCTGGGAATTACGATCGCGGTGGCCAAAGACCGGGCGATCGAGTCGCTGATGCAAGTGGGCGATCGCTTCGTGCTGAACATCTTGGAAGAGGGCAACTACGGCCACCTGATGCGGCACTTCCTGAAGCGGTTTGGCCCCGGTGAAGACCGGTTTGCCGGTGTGGAAACCCAGCAAGCCATCAACGGCTCCCCCATCCTCAGCGACGCGCTGGCCTATCTGGAATGCCAGGTCAGCAGCCGGATGGATTGCGGGGATCACTGGCTGGTCTACAGCGCCGTGGATAACGGTCGGGTCTCGAAGGAAAATGCCCTCACGGCCGTTCACCACCGCAAAGTGGGTAACCACTACTAACCACCAGGACTCCGGGGCGCGATCGGGTCAAGGGTTAATCAACAGCCGGTAGTAGCACAACAGGCTGAATACACTGGGTCAAAGTTGCGGAGCCAATCGTGGTAACAAGGGGCTTAAGCCCCTTGCTGCTTAACGATCAGGTGACGATAACAGCCATGTAAGTTGACCCAGCAAATTAAGGCAGCCGCGCTAGTAGGGTGGGCAATGCCCACCTGACCCGTAGACCACTGGCTAATTCAACCACTCTCCTTAAACGGTGTTGCCCGTGCGATAGGGCGATGAATCGACCCGGCGCACCATGCCAATCACGCCCGGTTCTCCGGAAAAGTGAATCCGCTCACCGTACAAGTCGAGGCCAATCAATCGCCCTGATCGATGTAGTCCCGGCAGCAAACAGCTTAAGGGGCGCTGATTGTCGCGAATGCAGTCTTCCAGCTTGTGAACCAGCATGGCTTGATAGTCCACGGGAATTAAATCCAGGATGGATTCAACCCGCGCCAATTCGCGCCGCCGATAGCCAAAAATTTGGGCAAAGCAGCGGTTAACGTAACGCAATCGCCCTTCGGCGGTGGTGATGTAAAGGCCGGTTTCTTCGAGGCCGCGGGCTTCGCTGGCGTTGACCGCACTTTGGATACTGCTGGGGAGAATGTTGGAGCTGGCGATCGAGTCTTCAAAGGGGTTCGCCAAGGAGGGCAAGGCGTTGGACTCGCCCCCAAAGGACGGCGCTTCGTGGCTGAGGGGATCCTCTTTGCTTTCGTTTAGGCTGCTGGTGAGCTGGTCATAGAGCAAGGCGTTTTCTAAGTTGAGGGCGATCGCGTCGGCGGCAAATTGGGCCTGCTCCACACGCAAGGGGGTGAAGTGGTGCGGTTGGCTATGCATGAGGGTGGCCAGCGCCAACAGCCGTTTTCCGCGCTGGATGGGAATGCAAAGGGCCGATCGCACCGTGTAGGGCTGGTTGGGCAGTTGCAACCACCGCTCATCGTTCATGGTGTCCATCACGATCGCGATTTGTCGGTGCTGAATCGTCCAGGCTGCCAGCCCTTCTTTCAGAATTTGGTTAACGATTTCTCGCTTTTGCTCCCGAATGGTGGAGCCTCGGGCCAATAAACATTCCGTGGCTTGCAGGTGCTCATCGAGGAGAAAAATACTGCCCTGTTCTGCCTGGCACAGGGATTGCAGGGCTTCCAAGATCTGTTGAGTCAGGGCCCGCAACACCAAGCCGGTGGCGGTGGTCATTCGGGCTGTCACGATCCAACTGCCCAACAGTTCCTGCTGAAGACGAAGGGCAGCGTTGTGGGCATTGAGGCGATCGATTTCAGCATTGAGTCTGGAAACCTCGGGACTGGCCAAGATGCCGGACCCATCGCGATCGCTCATAACCTTGCTCTCCCAACTCGCCGCCATGAATGCCAACTCTAGCCAAGGTATCACTCATCCCGAATTGCGGGGCCCCGATCGCGGAACTGGCCGCTTTTCGCCACTGGGCATCACCACCAGCGGCTGCCAAGGGACGATCGGGCAGCGGATTGGGCGGGGTGCGCGGGGGTTGGCGGATGCTGGAGATGAGCCGATCGGGAAATGCCAAGCTTGGAAACGGCAAACTAACCTTGTCGTGCGCTGGCTGAGAATCTGGCGCTTGAGGGTCTAGCACCTGAGAATCTCGCCGCTGAGGGGCTAATTTGCTGGCCGATCGCGATCCTTGGCGGGGGCGATCGTGTTTTCCATTCCCATTCTGGGTGAATTCTGGCAAAGGTGCTTGAACTTTTTCAGCATCTTTGGCAATATAAACAAGCTTGACCCACAAGCAACCAGGGTGACTGGCGCAACGGCAGCGCATCGGACTCTTAATCCGCTGGTTCTGGGTTCGAATCCCAGGTCACCCATTTTCTGAAGCAACATCCTGAGTCGCGTCTTGAATCGCTCATTCTGTTGCGTTATTTTGCGTTATTTAAAGTGAAGGCCGATGGCGGCCCAGAGTCGATCGAGATTGATATTGACCGCCACATCGTCGGCCAGTGAGTCCAGCAACATATCCCGGTGCTCCCGGTAGTCGGGAATTCCCGTGGGCAAGGAAGACAGACCCCGTTGGTGACGCAAACGGTTGAGCCAAGCCCGCCGCCAAGGACTGCTATCAAAAATGTCCGTCAGATAGGTTCCCCAAACCAGTTGGCTGCTGGACACCACGCCCAGCTTGGTATCGTCAAAGAGGGACTGCACGCTTTGGCTGTCCAAAATTTGGGTGTAGCTTTGGCGAAACTCACGGCTGGTGACCGGCAAGCCCGCTTGGGGATAGTTAGAGGTGGCCTGGCGTTCCCGATCGATCCAGTCGCCTGTGGTGATGCTGGAGATGGGCAACAGATCCAGTCCCATCAGTTCTTGGGAAGCGGTGTCTAGCCCTTGCAGTTGCACCACCTGGCGACCCAGCATCTGGAATCCTTCGCCAATGCCCAAAATAGTGCCGCCTGCGATCGCGTATTGCTGGAGATCTTCCGCAAAGCCGGATTGGTGCAGGGTCTGGAGATCTTCGGCCAGGTTGTTTGATCGCGGTAAAACCACCGCGTCGGGATAGCCCAATTCTTGACCCAAATCAATGTAGCGAAGGGAAACCGTTGGCTCGGCCGACAGCGGATCCAGATCGCTGAAGCTGGCGATGTGGGGCAAGCGCACGGCGGCGATCGTGGTTTCAATGTCCGATTGACGACGACGGCGAGCAAACAGGTCGATCGACTCAGGCGAAGGGAAGAGGTTCTGGAGCCAGGGCATAACTCCCACCACGGGAATTCCGGTGCGCTGTTCCAGCCAATCGCGACCGGGCTTGAGCCGATCGGGATTGCCCCGATATTTGTTAATGATGATTGCCCGTACCAATGCTTTTTCGGTTGGATCCATCAGCTCCAACGTCCCGATCGCGCTGGCCAACCAGCCCCCCCGATCGGCATCCACCACCAACACCACAGGCGCATTCAGGGTTTGCGCCAAGTGCAAGTTACAAACATCCTGCCCCGTCAAATACGCATCGGCCGGGCTGCCCACCCCATCGGCCACCAACACATCAAAGGACTGAGTTAACCGCTCAAGGGATTGTTTGAGCACCGCCCAGACCCGTTCCGGAGACTGATCACCGGAACAGCGGGGATTGAAATCCGCTTGGGGTTCCGTGCGGGCCGCCCAGGCTTGCACCGCCTGGAAATAGGCGATTTGTTCCCCTTGGTTGGTGGTGTAGAGCATCGAGGAGGTGCTTTGGGCTTGGAAGGGAGCCACCTTCAGGCCCCGTCGATACAGCAGCCGACCGAGCGCCGAAGCCAACAGTGACTTCCCGGCCGCGTTACCTGTGCCGATCAACAAAATTGCTTTGAGAGCCTGTGTGTCCATAAACTTCAACTTCGGAACCGATAAACGATCGGTTATCCCAAATACTGCGATTACTGAAATGTTTTAAGGGGCAAGAGCCTTCACCACGGCGGGGAAGGATTCATGCCGAAGTTCGCGTCGAAATCCGGGCCGAAGCCGGGCGACAGAACTGGAAGCTGAAACTGAGCAATGATCACGAGAGACCGAAACTTAGAGCGGCCATCGTCCCCAGCGCCACAGACCATTCCGCAGGCGATCGCCCCATCGGCCCTGAGTCCAGGCGGCGGGGTTCGCCTGCCACCGATCGAGCAACAAAAACCCCAGGGGCGTGAGCCGGAATCGATCGGTCAAACCTTGACCATCAACCTCCCGTCGTAACATCCCCACCTGAATTAGCCACATCAGTTCGTTTTCTGCGGCCAATTCGCCCAAGGGCGATCGGGTCATTGATTGTTGCACAGCCGCCACACCCACCAACTCCGCGATCGCCACACTGCGACTGCGCATGGACTCGTAGAACTTCACCCCAAACGGCGCACAACGGACAGCACGCGCGGCTCGATGCACCGTTTTCTCAGGATAGGTGATTTGGATTGGGTTCACCTGCTGATTTGCTTGCTCCGCTGTTTCCACGCCAATACCTCAATCCTTGCCTAGCTGTTGGTTAACCCTTGTGTTGGAAATGCTAAATCCTGGAAATGCTGAATTCTGGGAATTTTCAATGCTGAAGAATGTTGGAAATGCTGAAGAATGCTGGAAATGCTGAAGGTGGAAAATGTTGGCGATGGGAATGGTTGAATTTGGGCAATTTCGACCGCTAATGCACCCCTGCTGATTTCTATCTCCAAAGTACAGCGTCGTTGGATCTTGAGAATGGGAAATTCCGTCATTCAGAGCAGCCTAGTTCAGGATTGGTCGATCGCGTCAGTGGCCGATCGAATCCCGCAGTTTTGAGGCATCCCGGTCAATGATAGATGGGAAAAGGGATCGGCAAAGGAACTGAAGCTATGACTTTCCTCACCTCCGGGCGATCGCGCCGCTGGATTTACGGTTTGCTGGCCCTTTGTGCGGCCGTGATCACCACCCTCAGCACGCCACCGATCGTCCAAGCGGTCGATTGGTTAGACCTGCTCCGACGCGGCTTTGAAGTTTATCAACTCTCGAATCTTTCCGATGCCCAAGAAGTGGATTTAGGGCGACAGATCGATCGGGAACTGAGCCGCCAATTGCGATTGGTGAATAACAGTCCCCTCAATCGGCTGGTGGACTCGATCGGGCAGCGCCTCGCCGCCGTCAGCAGCCGCCCCAACATTCCCTACACCTTTCGGGTGGTCAACAGCCGCGATATCAACGCCTTTGCCACCATGGGCGGTTTTGTTTATGTCAATTTGGGGCTGATGGTTGCGGCCGAAAACGAAGCGGAACTCGCTGGCGTGATGGCCCACGAAATTGGCCACATCACCGAGCGCCATGTGGTGAAAAACCTGCGGAGCCGGGCCCTGTCGGACGGAATTTTGAGCGCCACGGGTCTCGATCGCCGCCGGGCCACCAGCCTGGGTGTGGAGTTGGCGTTAAATTTGCCCCGCAGTCGCCAAGCGGAATTTGAGTCCGATCAAGTGGGGGTAACCCTGCTGCAACGGGCCCAATATGCCCCGATCGGGTTGCCCAGCTTTTTACAAAAACTTCGTAGTCGGCGGGAACCGCCTGCCATCCTCAGCACTCACCCCAACAGTGATGAACGGGTGGCGCGATTGCTGCAACTGATTGGCCCCAATGGCAGCAATGGCATGGGGCTGGACAATGCGGAATATCAAGGATTTGTGCGATCGGCCCTGCGCTAACGGCCAGGCGCTAAAAACGGGCACTGAAAACGGGCACTGAAAACAGGCGATCGCCCCTAGAATCGACCCACCACGGCCTCTGGCATGATCGAAATCGTCGCTTCCGCCAGGGGCCGAATTCGGGTTTCACTGCGATAAATATTGACCTGGTAGACCATTTGCTGCGTGAGGTCAACGCCCGTCAACCAACCGCTGCGGGGGTGATAGGCTCCGGTGTCAATGTCCAACCAGCCGGGCCCCCGAGCCAGTTGCCCCGGTTCAATGCCCGGGAGCGTGAAGGTGATGGTGTGGCCCGTCACGATCGTTTTGTCGTTGAAGTAGGGCTGGGGGAAGCTGTGGAACGAGTCACGGATCCAACAAAATTGCTGAATGCCTTGCACATCTAGGGGCAAAGTGGGATCCACCCCCGCATGGACGATCCAATAGTCACCCCAATCAACGTAGAGGGGGAGCGATCGCATCCAGTCAAAGTGCGCGTGGGGAATTCCCGGCTCGCCATAAAAATCTTGGTAGCTCACCAGGGTCATTTGTCCACCGCTGAAGAGCCAGGCTTGCAGCGGTTGTTGCAGCACTTGACCCTCGTGCAAAATGTCCAGCAACATGCGTTCGTGATTCCCCAGCAAGCATTGGTAGGGGCTATGCATCACGAAATCCACCACCTGGGCACTTTTGGGGCCGCGATCGATTAAATCACCCACAAAGCAGAGCTGATCATCCTGGCCAGGTGCAATCAAGCCCAACAAGTGCATTAAGCCATCGTATTGTCCGTGGACATCACCAATGACAATTTTTCGAGTCGCTGAAGTCGCATCCATACCTATTATCTTGACGTGCGATCGCCCCAACATGCCAGTTCACGATCGCGATCTGATGGGGGATTTTTTCGCAGACCGCCGTTAATTCGACTTACAGCTTAGCGCCATCGGGTTTTGACCGCTTAATACCTGATCCACGATCGCCCGTGAGAATCGTCACAAGTTACGGTGACGAATGTAGCTGATCGAGCCGATCCAGCCGATCGCATTGAACCGATCCAACCGATCGAGCTGCCGTTGTTCGATCGCAGGGGGCAGATCGATCGTGGGAACAAGGGGTTTAAACCCCTTGTTTGGGTGGGTTGGGGTTAGAAGAATCAGCCATCGCGGCCGGACTCGATCGAACCGATGGCTTGTGTTCAAACCCGCTTCCCGCTCCCCTCATCTTCAGTTCGTTGATTAACCCAATGGCAAAAGCCCGAACTGCGGAAGGTCTAGTTGCTGAGGGCCTTCAGGAAATTTTGCAATTGCCCCAAGAAGCCTTGGCGCTGGGCCGCCGCATTCACGGCCGCGTTGGCGCTGTTGGTGTCCTCACCGCCAGTGGCTTGCAGCAAGATTTCATCCAAGGCCTCGCCAGCGGGCCGTTGGGGACGGGTGGCCACCAATTGATAATCAGCATTCTCGTCAGCGGGTTCTAGCCACACTTCCCACTGGCCCGGGAAAGCCCGGCGCACGGCTGCTCCTTCGATGGGGCGCAGATAATAGGCCGTGACAATTCGGTTTAAGAACCGATCGCGCAGTTGCCGGCCCGCATAGCCAATGCCAATGATCGCCAGGTCTTCCATCCGAGGATTCAGGAAAATCACGGGTCGATCGCCCGCCTCTTGGCACAGTTGCTCCACCTGAGTCACTTCCACGGCCGACGGTTCAATGAACAAAAAGATGCCATCCTCCGGTTGCACCTTGCCGGTCATGGGAGTGCGCCCCGATCCCACATCGGTGATCCGAAAAGGGCGATCGCCCCAATCGCGCCGGGCCAAGGCGGCCGCCCCCGCATCGGGGAAGAAGATTTTGAGCCGATCGCCCCAGGGTTCCAAGGCCGCGAGGAAACTTTCCGCCACGGGCATCACTTTCAGCTCCGGCAAAACCAATTCCACCTGAATGAGCGTTAGCCCCTCATCCAAAGCGGCAAGGGTGGCACTGCGGGCTTGGGCGATCGCCTCGGCTAAATCCTGGGGAATTCCGCTCATGATAGGGGTTTCTATGAAAAAACTATTAAGCTACAAATACTGTTCTTTATACCGTTTTTGGCCGCTTTGCCACCGCCGCTATGGGAAACATCACGCTCAATCTGGTTGCGATCGGGGTGTTTGTGGTCACCTTGTCTAGCCTGTTTGGCCCCTTGATTGCCCTCCCGGCGGAAGTGCCAGCCCTGTTCACCGCTGGCTTTTTGGGATTGGCGGCGGTTGATCGCTTTGGGTGGCAAGGTCGGGGCGGCACGTTGCTGGTGGACTGGTTTGCCAACCGATCGACTGCCCACCGCGATCGCATTTTGCACCACGAGGCGGGCCATTTTTTGGTGGCCCACTTGTTGGAAATTCCCGTTTCTGGCTATGCCCTCAATGCTTGGGAAGCGTTTCAGCAGGGCTATCCCGGTTCTGGTGGAGTGCAATTTGCCGATCAGGAACTGGCCCAATGGCTCGATCGCGGTGAAGTGCCGGCCCGCATTCTCAGCCACTACGCCACCGTTTGGATGGCGGGCATTGCTGCTGAACAGTTGGTGTATGGCAACGCGGAAGGCGGCAGTGATGATCGCCAAAAACTCCTGAGCCTTTGGGCCCAACTCAGCACCCAGGGCCAAGGCAACCGCCCCAATGCCACCGCCCAAATGAATTTGTCGATTTTGCGAGCCAAGACGCTGCTGCAACAGAATGAGCGGGCCTATGGTGCTTTGGTGGCCCAACTGCGCGATCGGGGTTCGATCGACCAATGCAAGGCTGCGATCGACCAACACAAAGTCTCCCCGATCGATCAGCCCTCCCAAGCGGCCTAGGTTGGCTGAATCGCGTGAGTTGCGCAGCGGGATTAGTCTGGGCCGATCGGGAAGGCCCGCAATCGGGGGCTGGTGATTTTGAGATACACCCGATCGCCCGGTTCCAGCTTGCACCGCCAGTCCGTGACCACTTGCAACCGCTCACCGCTGGGCAATTGCACCAGGTAAACATATTCCCGTCCTAGGAATTGGCGCTCCAGCAATTGGCCGTGGCCTTGGGGATCGGCTTCCAGGGTCACATCCGTTTGGCGAATCGCCAGCTCCACCCGATCGCCCGGAGGATCGTTGCCCAGTTGTTCCGGCAAAATTAGCCCCAATTCCGTTTGCCAACCTTGGGCCGATCGGGTGGCGATCAGGAAATTAGTCTCTGCCACAAACCCGGCCACAAACCGGGAATCAGGCTCCCAATAGAGACCTTCAGGGCTGTCGATTTGCTCGATTTGGCCCCGACGCATCACGGCCACTCGATCGGCGATCGCCATGGCCTCTTCCCGATCGTGGGTGACAAAAACGGCGGCGGCCCCGGCCCGTTTCAAAATGGCTCGCACTTCCTGGCGCAACCGTTGGCGCACCCGAGCATCCAAATTACTCAGCGGCTCATCCAACAGAATCAAGGACGGCTGCGGGGCGATCGATCGAGCCAGGGCCACCCGTTGCTGTTGGCCGCCCGACAGTTCGTGGGGATAGCGTTTTTCCAGGCCTTCTAATCCCACCAGGGCGATCGCCTCGGCCACCCGATCGTGTAATGCCTGGGGAGCCTGTTTCCGCAATCGATCTAGCCCAAAACCGACATTTTGGGCCACGGTCAGGTGGGGAAACAGGGCGTAATCCTGAAAGACCATGCCCAGTTGGCGGCGCTCCGGCGGAACCCAGCCGCCCGGCCCCGCCACGGGCCGCCCTGACAGTACGATCGCCCCCTCATTCGGCATTTCCAACCCGGCAATGAGTCGCAGCAAGGTGGTTTTGCCGCAGCCGGAGGGGCCCAACAATGCCAGAAGTTCGCCCTGCATCAGGGTCAGCGTTACCCGATCGACCGCAGCCGGCCCGGTTTGATAGCGACGGGTTACGCAGTCTAAATGCAAAATGGCCAAATCCAAACGGGCGGCAGCGTCGGTCATGGTCGGGCAATCCACAAGGCAAAGGGCAAGGTCAGCCACAGGTCATCCTATGACGTTCGCTTGCTTCTTGCCAATCACTTGCAAGTATCAGCGCAAAAATGGAGCCTGTGGATCCGATGCAGATCTCGTGTAGATCTATCCCCATGAGATCTACACGAGATCTCGCGGATGCCGTGGACTTTAGGGGCGATCGAGTGGATCCAGCTCTTCCAAAATTCGGAACCGCACATGGTTGAGCGCCAAATCACCCACCTTCAGATCCGACAATTCCGCCAGGGGTTGCCCACCCAACTGGATTCCTTGGAATCGAGATCCCTTGGCAATTTCCACATGGTTCCAAGGCAGGGCCATGAAATAGCGAGTGGGATAGGGGCCGCCCTCTTGGATGTCGTCGGGGTTGGACTCCATGGGCACCCAGCCGAACCCGGGAATGAAGAACTCTAGCCAAACGTGGTTGTAGTCGGGATAGAGCGCCACTTGGGTGCGATCGGCCGGTTGTGGGCACTTGTAACGACCTACGGTGCGGGTGGCGATGCCATTCAGCCGAGACAGGGCCAGCAACACGCCCACATATTCACCGCAACAGCCATAGCCGCGATCGAGCACCGCATCGGGCGGTTCAATGCTGCGACGAATCCTATAACCCAGGCGATCGTACACATAGTTCCGAATGGCCAACATTTGCCGCAGCAAGTTGGTTTCGGTGCCGATCGCCTCGCGGGCCGCCGCCCGCACCGAAGGCTGATCCATCGCCAAATTGTCGTTATCAACTAAATATTTTTCGGTGTAGTCTGCGGGCAATTGGCAGTCCGCCAGGGAGGGCAACCGTTCCACATCCGGCGGTGTGAGTTGGTAGCGAATGCCCCGCACATCGATGATCGCTTTCCAACCAAACAGCCGCCCTTCACCCCGCTCGATCGAGCCAAATTTGAAGACCGCCACCTGCTGACCGTCGGGCAACAGTTCAATTTCAAAGGGCATCCCCACGGGTTCGACGCTTTGCACCGTTTGCCGATCGGTGTTGGCCGGCAAGGAAATGCGCCACTCCAAATCCTTCAGCAGACTGAAATCTACCCCTTCCAAGGGTGACAGTTCTTCCACATAGAACATCTCAATCCGGTAGCCGTTGGAGAGGGCATAGCCCCGATCGGGATAAAAGCCATAGTCCAGGGGGCCGATCGTCACCCGATCGCGGAACGCCACTTGCAGGGGTTCCGGATCGTTGGGGTTGTCGCGGATGTAGGGTTCTTCGCCCGAGTAGGCCACCCAGAGGGTTCCCGCTTGATCAAAAGCCAAAGCCGTGGGCGATTCGTAGGGAGTCAGGACGCTGAAATTCACCAGCCCCGTCGCCCGATCGAGACAATAAACCGTTTGCTCCAGGCGATCGCACACCCAAAGTTCTTCGCCCCTTGCCACCAAATTTTCTACCCCAATCCCGGGGGCATAGAACCGGGTAATTTCACGCCCTGTGTTCAAATCCAGCACATAGATACAGCCCGATCGCTGGGAGGACACGTATAGGGTCGATCGATAAATCGCCACCCCTTCCACCCACTCGGGCAGGGTGTACATGGGTTTGGGTTCCCACTGGCCCCAATTGCAGGCGAGCACTTCCCGATCGCGCGTGAACCAGACCGAAGGCACATCAGCCCCGGCCAACGGCGGCCCAATGGCCAGCCCGATCGCATCCAGAAAATCCCCAACCTGATAAACATTCAGAACTTCAGTGCAGTCGGTTGCCAAGTCCACCAGCAGCAGATGGCCCCGGGCCGCATCCAAGGCCAGCACCTGATCCTGATGAATCGCCAGGCCGCGCAAGGCATAGGTCGCCAAGGGACGACAAAGGCGATGGCGGCGATCGGGCGGGGCCGGGGAGTCGGTGGCCTCGGCGTTGGAGCGATCGGTGTCATGGGGCGATCGAAATGGCGACTGACGGGATTTCGCAAACACGGTTTTTAGGGGGCAGCCTCAACGGCGGCGGCGCGATTAATTTGTACGATAACCCGTTCTCGGAGACTGTATCAATTGCACCGGATTGGAAACCTTCCAATACTGACAGCTAGGCTTGGGGTTTGCCATCGATCGCTCCCAAAAACGCCCCAGAATCTTCAGCAGACTTTTTAGAAAACCTTCAGAATCAATCGCGATCAATTGCTCTCCGATGTTTACCATTGCGTGGCTTATGTCATGCCTTTGCTGACCTTTTGGGAGGCGCGAATCTTGAGCTTTGACCCAGAGCCTGTGTTGGCATTTAACGGGAAAGTTTCGCCTAAGAATTTTGCTGAGAAATCTTGGGTTAACGGAAATTTTGTATCAAAAAGATCAAAAAACTAAAAATTAGCCAGAAAAAACCAGTGCCCACGACTTTTTAAAAAATGCGTTAGACTAACCGCCAGCGCCATTGTGATCGATCGCTCAAATGCTCTTGAGGTATAGATCATGGGACTTTCTCAAACAATCCAAGTGAAGCGGCTCGACTCCATGAAGTCGGGAATGGCAGAGTTTTACACGCCCCAATCCTGCCATGAAACAATGTTGGTGCAAGTGCCAGCCATGGCGCGGGATGATTTATTTGTGCATCGGTTTCAGACCGATCAATTGTTGGTGGTGCGGGGCAGTTTTGTGATGGTGGTGTTGCAAAACCGTCGCTATCAATACATTCCTTTGAGCGATCGTGTGCCGGTGGTTTTAACCATTCCGCCCGGTGTGCCCCATGGTGCTTTGAACTTCAGCCAAGATCCCTGTTTGGTGGTGAATGCTGTGGTGCGTCATGGAGCAGCCCATCGCCTTGACTACCGACCCATGAAACCACCCTTTCCCTACGATTTGGCAGTGGCGGAACAGTCCTTGGCGGCGCTGTTGAATTGTGTGGAAGCGGCGGCTTAATCGCCCGCTCGAATCGTTCGCTTGAATCGCCCGCTCGATCGGTTGTTGGCTCGATCGCTACATCAGGACTGACGCAACAGATAGATCACTTAGATCGCCTAGATCGCCTAGATCGCTGACTTCAACGGGGTTCAGCTTCCAATTCCTGAAGCCGGGCTGCAATTCGTTCTCCAAAATCGGGATCGTTGTTCGCCAAGCTCAGGAGTTGCACATATTCCTGGGGTTTCAAACCCGCCTGCTCGATCGCCTCGAAAGCCTCCAGCTCAATTTCCTGCTCCAAGCGGCTGGCTTCCGGTTCGGTTTCCGCTTGGCGCAGCTCTCCTTCCCGCCGATCCAACAGGGCCAGCACTTGCAAATAGGCCCGCACGAATTGGGTCACCTTTTCGGCCGGCACGGCGCTGGCATCCGGTGAAATCGGGGCGGCTGACCCGGGCGCGGCCAGCGGGATCGGTTCCGTGGCGGCCCAGGCGGGGATCAAGGCGCTGCCCCAAAGCCCGCCGATTAGGCAACCAATTAACCCGATCGAGAGGAACAGTTTGCCCACCGATCGCCCGGCTTGGCGGAGGCGATCGCCCCAAGGAAGACGCGAAAACTGGCTCGATTGATTGGCCATGGGTCTGTCTGCGGTTGTGCTGATGGGCTGGAGCTGCTGATTGGTTCTAGCTGATGAAGTTGGGCCGTTTATTTGAGCCGATCGATGGCGCTGAAATTGCGGTTGATCGCCCTATCGATCGACCGGATGTTGGCCATAGTGCGGCAATACCGTGGACCAATGGGGCCGAACGTCCTTTGCCCAATCCTGTTGGGCCAGTTGCAAAAGGGCGATCGCGTCTTGGCCCAAATCTGCCTCTGCCGTCACGATCACACAGGGAGCCGGTTGCTGGGCGATCGTGGTTTCCCACTGTTCCGGAGCCAAGACCCGATCGCTCAAATGGGTCACCAAGCCCGCCGCCGTAACCTCATAAATGCCCCCATGCCATTCTCCTCGTCGGGCCGGCATTTGCACCGCCAGCCATTCACCCGGTTGGGCCCGTTGGCGCTGTCGCCAGGCCGCCGCCGCCAGGGTGGAATAGCCAAACAGCGGGAGATCCAACTGTTGCGCAAGGGTGCGGGCCGCCACCACGCCAATGCGGGTGCTGGTGAAACCGCCGGGGCCGATCGCCACCGCCAAAAGCTGCACCGCCGACCAAGGCAGGGGATACACAAACTCCGACAGTCGATCGTGGAAATCGCTGGATAGTTTTGTGCCCAGCTCCCAAACCCGCCCCACCATGTCACGGGGCGAGTCTCCCTTAGCCAATCCCAACTGGGCGCTGGCGGTGTGGATGGCGATGCCCCAACGGTTCCCCTCAGTCATGCGGCAATCTTGTGCTCTTGAAATGCTGTTGAAATGCTCTTGAAAGCTGATGTTGAAATGTGGAAAGACTGTTGAAGTTCTAATCTTGCCAGCTTCCGGCAAAGATGCTGCCTGCGGCCCGCGCGATCCGCCCCAGGTCTTCATCCAACAGCGGCGGCCAGTTCACCCCCTGTCGATCGCCCTGTTCATAGGCCTCGCGACTTTCTACCGCAATCCGATAGAGCGGCCCGGCCAGCTCCCGGCTGAGGCTGGGAGTTCCTTCCAAAGCGTTGTAGACCATTTTCAGGGCCAACAGAATGGAGGTAACTTGTCCGGGAATTGGGGGTTTGCCTGCCTTCAGCCGATTCAAAAATGCATCGGCATTTTCAGAACTCGCGTTGCCTTGGCCAATCAAAAAGCCGCGGGCGGTTTCGTAATCCATAGACAGGGTTGGGTTGAATCAGTTGAATCAACAGATAGCGTTCATGCCAACAGGGCCAGCGGTTAATTAACCCAAGACACCGAGAAATGGGCCGGGGCGATCGAGCAAGGGTAAACCAGCCGATAGAATGGTTGCACCTCAAGATATTACTGAAAACAGCCCCCATCGATCGTGCTAGACCTGAAGCTACTGCGTGCGAATCCTGATGATGTCCAAGCACGCCTGAACCACCGTGGCCAATACGACATTGCTCCGATTTTGGAACTCGATCAGGCAGTGCGTGACTTGGAACAGCGGCGCAATGATCTCCAGGCCCGCAGCAACGAAATTGGCAAACTGGTGGGCCAAAAGATGAAGCAAGGGGCCGATCCCCAGGGGGCAGAAGTGGCGGCCCTGAAGGAAGAAGGCAACCAACTGAAGGCCCAATTGGCAGAGCTGGAACCCCAGGAACGGGACTTGAAAGCGCAAATTGAAAGCGCCCTGATGACCATTCCCAACTTGCCCGACCCCACCACCCCAATCGGGAAGGATGAGGACGACAACGTGGAAATTCGGCGGTGGGGCGAGGCACTGATCCCCACGAGATCGGACATTTTGCCCCACTACGAAATTGGCGAAAAACTAGGTTGGTTGAACTTTGAACGGGCCACCCGCATTGCCCAAAGCCGGTTTGTGGCGCTGATTGGCGAAGGGGCCGCCCTGGAGCGAGCGTTGATTAGCTTCATGCTCGATCGCCACATTGCCGCCGGTTATCAGGAAGTGTTGCCCCCCATCCTGATTAACTCCGCCTCGTTAACCGCCTCGGGCCAGTTGCCCAAGTTTGCGGAGGAAAGTTTCAAGTGCGATCGCGATGATCTGTGGCTCGCGCCCACCGCTGAAGTGCCGGTCACCAGCCTTTACCGCGATGAAATCTTGACCGATGATCAGTTGCCGATTTACCACTGCGCCTACACGCCCTGTTTTCGGCGCGAAGCCGGCAGCTATGGGCGCGACACTCGCGGACTCATTCGGTTGCACCAGTTCAACAAAGTGGAGCTGTTTAAGTTTGTGTCGCCGGAAACCTCGGAGGCAGAACACCAACAATTGCTCCAGGATGCGGAGGGCGTGTTGCAGGCCCTGAAGCTGCCCTATCGGGTGTTGCAACTTTGCACGGGAGACATGGGTTTCTCGGCCCAAAAGTGCTACGACTTGGAAGTTTGGCTGCCCTCCCAAAACAAATATCGAGAAATTTCCAGTTGCTCGAACTGTGGCGATTTCCAAGCCCGTCGGGGAAATTTGCGGTTTAAGGAGGCGGGCAAAAAGGGAACCCAATTCCTGCATACCCTCAATGGTTCCGGGCTGGCTGTGGGCCGAACGATGGCGGCAATTTTGGAAAATTACCAACAACCGGATGGGTCGATCGCTGTGCCGGAAGCCCTGCAACCCTACCTGGGCGGCAAAACGGTGCTGGGAGCGGCAACCCGTTAGCCGCCCAACACAGCACCACCGCAGCACCACCGCAGCGCCACCGCAGCAAGGGCGAAGAGGCCATCACAGTACAATCAGGAAACCGATCAAACCGGAATCTTGGTTAGCGGCTATTGACCGTTGATTAACCCTGATTCAGCATTGGGTTCATCAAAATTGGGTTCGTCAACTATGGCAGGCGATCGAACGGCACAGTCTGGCTCTCTTGATCCCAAAATGACCTACTACGACCTTTTGGGGCTGCATCCCTCGGCGGATGTGATTGAAATTCGGCGGCAATATCGCGAACTGAGCAAGGCCTATCACCCGGACACAACCGAGTTGCCGCTCCCGATCGCCACGGTCAAATTTCAAGAGTTGAACCAGGCCTATGCAGTGTTGAGCAATCCCGATCGCCGGGAGCAATACGACCTCTCGATCGGCTATTCCCGCTGGACGGTGGTGCAGCCCTGGCAAAATTTGCAGCCCCCCAGTTCCTTCGAGTCTTCCAATTTGTACTTGGATCCGACCGATCGCCCCCTATCCGGCGGGGAACTGTTTGCCCTGTTTACGCTGGGTCTGTCCTTTGTGGGCTGTTTGGCGTTGGTGTTGGTGGTGGGAATTTTGCGGGGAGAAATTTCCCTCACCCAAATTGCTGGATTGTAGGTTTAGTCAAGTTCCCAACACCAACCCAGCCCGGGGACTTGCTACGATGATCGGCACGGTATCTCCCGGCGGCCCGATTTGACTGGATGAATCGATCGCCCATCGAGCTGGTGGCGGCCCAAGCTGGGTTGTGAGGGGTGGGTTTTCTGCCTGATCGACCCGTAGCCACGGTCAAACCCAGCCCCCGATCGCTGGTTTATTCAGCGGAGATCCGATTGCTGATTTCAGACTTCCCTATGGATAGTGACGGTAGTAGTCGTCCGCTCGAACCGCTTTTGCATTCTGCCTTCCCCCTCCGTTCTCCATCCAATCGCGCCCTAAAATCGCCCCAAAATTCAGCCTCAGCCTCTGTCCTAAACTCAGCCTCAAAATCTAACGATCCTCCGTCCCCCGTTCTGTTGTCGCGTCCGGCGATGTTGACGGAACCCCCCTCGGCGGTTTGGGCCCGCTGTTTGGGAACGACGATCGCCCTGTTAACCCTGACCTTGCCTTGGATGGCGGTGGTGTATTCCAATTGGGATGCAATGCCCTCCACTGCCCTGCCAACGCCAGCGGTCTTCCGTGCGGAACAGCCAATGCCTTAATCGCTCAAGCGAGCTTTGGGCCCTGGATAGATTCGCAAACTGGACAGATTCGCAAACTGGACAGATTTGCAAAATAGATTCGCAGTGCTCAGGATCCTGAGTGTCGATCGTTCTGAGCGACCAATTCCGCCGCCCGATCGCCGGTTGCTACCCCTGGGGTCGCGCTCCATGCAATTATTGGAGGGCCAAAAGGGGCGCTCCGATCGCGCCCGGTGTCTGTCAGGATCGATGCCCAACCCTCGATTGCCTGAGGGTTAAGAAGCTGGGCCCCAATCCAGCCATTGCAGGGAGTCAATGATGATGGACGATCGGGCGCGATCGACTGGAGTTTGCTCTGGCGCAAGCAAGTATTCAAGCAAGCTTTTAGGATCGAGACCATGGATCTGTCGCGCATTCCTGCCCAACCGAAGCCCGGAATTGTGAACGTGCTGGTGGAAATTCCCGGTGGCAGCAAGAACAAATACGAGTTCGATAAGGATATGCAAGCCTTCGCCCTCGATCGGGTGTTGTATGCCTCGGTGCGCTATCCGTTTGACTATGGCTTTATTCCCAACACCTTGGCGGATGATGGCGATCCCCTCGATGGGATGGTGATTATGGATGAGCCGACCTTCCCCGGTTGCGTGATTGCCGCACGTCCGATCGGCTTCTTGGAAATGGTGGATGGGGGCGATCGGGACGAAAAGATCCTTTGTGTTCCCGCTGCGGATCCCCGCTATGCCGGTGTGAACTCCCTGAAGGACATTCACCCCCACCGCTTGGAAGAAATTGCTGAATTCTTCCGCACCTACAAGAACCTGGAAAAGAAGGTGACGGAAATTCTCGGTTGGCAAGAGGCGGACAAGGTGGCGGCGCTGGTTGACAAGTGCGTGGCTGCTTACCAGTAATTGCACAGTTAACCTGGCCTAATTCAAGTTGGTCTAATTCAAGTTGGCTGAATTCTAGTTGGCTTAATTCAGGTTGACTTAACTGCTTAAGTTGACTCAATTCAAGTTGGCTTGATTTGGCTCAACTCGTGTGGCTCAACTTTGGCTGAACGAGTTGCTCAACAGCTCAACAGTCGTTGTGGACTAGTTGCCATTCAACGGGCGATCGGGGTGATGGAAACGAACGGATGGGCGATCGGGCGGTTGAAATCCTGGGCGAGTCTTTGGACGTTTAGCCTTTTGGGTGTGATCGCCCTGTGGGGTTGCGGGTCGGCGGGCCCTCAGTTTCAAGGGGGATCCTTGCCGCCGGCCGCTGAATTCAACAACTCAGCCGGTTCCGCCGAAAGTCGTCCTTCCCCGATCGCCCAACCGGGCCCCGTGCGGGCATTTTTTAATCACAATCCTGCTAGCCAATATCGCGATCCCTACCGGGGCATTGAGCGATCGGGCGATGACCTTGAAGGGCGAATGGTGCAGTTGGTCGCAAGTGCCCGATCGACCGTGGTGGTGGCCGTGCAGGAATTGCGCTTGCCTCGATTGGCCCAAGCCTTGGTCGATCGCCACCGGGCCGGCCTGCAAGTACGGGTAATTTTGGAAAACAGCGCCAGCCGTCCCTGGAGCAGCTACAGCCCGGAGGAGTTGGCGCAACTGAGCGATCGGGAGCGATCGCGCATTGAAGATTATTTCCGACTGGGCGATCGCAACGGCGATGGAACCGTCAGCGAGGCGGAGGTGCTGGCAACCGATGCCATGGTGATGTTGGCCCAGGCCGGCGTGCCCACCCTCGACGACACCGCCGATGGGTCTAAGGGATCAGGCCTGATGCACCACAAGTTCATCGTGGTGGACGGCAATCGATCGATCATCACCTCCGCCAACTTCACCCTCAGCGATGTCCATGGCGACATGGGCCGGCCCGCCAGTCGTGGCAATCCCAATAATCTGTTGGAAATTGACAGCCCCGTGGTGGCCGGTTGGCTGTTGGAGGAATTTGGGCTGATGTGGGGAGATGGGCCGGGCGGCCAGCCCGACAGCCGCTTTGGCACAAACAAGCCCCTGCGCCCCCTGCGATCGACCCAAGTGGGTGATGCCACCATTGGCATTCAGTTCTCGCCCATGAAAACCGCCGTTCCCTTTGCCGAACGCACCAATGGAGTGATTGCGGCCACCGTGGGCCCAGCCACCCGATCGATCGATGTGGCCCTGTTTGTCTTTTCTGAGCAGGCGATCGCGGATGCCATGGAAACCGCCCACCGCCGAGGAGCCAAAGTGCGTGTGTTGGTGGATCCCAGCTTTTTGGCGCGGGACTATAGCGAAGCGCTGGATCTGTTGGGGGTGACCCTGCGCCGCAGAACCTGTGAACTGGAACCCAATCAGCGGCCTTGGAACCCGCCGATCACCACCGTTGGTTCCCCGGAGTTGCCCATGGGCGACCTGCTGCACCACAAATTTGGCTTGGTGGATGGGCAAACGGTGGTGACCGGTTCTCACAACTGGTCGGCGGCGGCCGATCGCCTCAATGATGAAACCCTGTTGGTGGTCAAGCACCCAATCGTGGCGACCCTGTTTCAGCGGGAGTTCGATCGCCTCTGGAGCAACGCCACCACCGGCCTCACCCCGAAGCTGAAAGAGCGCCTCGCAGCCGATCGGGCCCGCTGTGGTTCCTAGGGGTTGCCTCAGCCCATTCAGTAAATTCAGCGAGTTCAGCACATCCCGAGCTTATTCAGCGCTTGACCCAGCCCGTTGCGGTTCTTGCGGCTTCCTCCATGCCCCGATCGTGACCCATCAAAAACCCGATCGAAAACAATCACGAATTGCGTTTTAGGCGGATTGGGCCAATTCCGCGTGAACTTCAGAAATGGGGAAGACAATCAGATCTACCAGATCTACCAGCAGCCCCAAGCCTGAGGCTATGCTCAAGGCACGATTTCTTCCCGGTTTAGTTGATTTCTGATGGCCCCACCCATGAATGCCGTCCCCACTGCATCGATTATTATTCCCGCCTATAACGGGGCAAAAACCATTGCTGAAACGATCGAATCCGTCCTGAATCAGACTTTGCGGGACATCGAAGTGATCGTTGTAAACGATGGTTCCACCGACAACACCTCCGACGTGGTGCGGCAATTCACAGACCCCCGCCTGAAGCTGATTGAACAGGAAAATGCTGGTGTGGCCGCTGCCCGCAATCATGGGGCCATGGTGTCCCGAGGGCGATATCTAACCTTTATTGATGCGGATGATTTGTGGACATCGGACAAGGTAGAAGATCAGGTTAATGCCCTTGAAGCCAACCCAGAAGCCGGAGCCGTTTACAGTTGGATTGATTGGGTAGATGAGGAGGGAAATTATATTCGTGACGGGGGCTTTATTGACACGGAATATAACACCTACTTACAGATTTTATTGATTGACATTGTGCAGTCGGGATCAAACACGATGATCCGACGCGATGCCTATTTTGAACTGGGAGGCTACGAAGGCTCGCTGCACCCGGCCGAGGATTGGGATTTTTGGTTGCGCTTGGCGGAATCCTATGAGTTTATTTGTGTGCCGAAATTACAGGTACACTATCGCCAGGTCAGGGGTTCCGCCTCCACCAATGCGATCAAGATGGAGCAGGTGAGCTTGGCGATCATTAACCGAGAGCGCCAACGCCTCAGTCAAAATCCAGCCGATCGCAAGCGTTTTGGCAAGCTGGTGCAAATGACCCTGAATAATCGCTATAAATTTCTGCTTTATAAGGCGATGGATGGGGGAATTCACCGCAACCGTGCTTTTTTGGCCCTGCGCTATTTGGCCTATTGGATTTGGCGTGATAATTGGGAATTTGTGCGGGAAAACCGTGATTGCACCATCAAGATTTTGACCAAGATTTTGGTCTTTATCTTTTTGCCCAATCGGTTGGCTTGGAAGTTTGTTTATCGCTACCGATCGCACCTGGAAATCGAAAAGGCAGTGCTCTGGACAATTAAGGTCAAACTGCCCGAGTTCTATGAAAAATTGCCGCCGGAAGATGTGCCAATTCGAGTCAGCCAAAAGCGCTTGGCCCGATCGCGATCGACCGCCATGGACTCTTCTCGACGGTAGGGAGAAGGGGGCATGGTGCGGATGATGTTGTCTAAGTCCGCCAGCACTTCCAGAGCGCTTTGGTAGCGATCAGCAACGGCCGGTTGCAAGAGTCGATCGAGCACCAAGCCCAGCCCTTCGCTCACCGAGTCAGACACCGGCAAGTGCTTCCGTTGGGACGCATCTAGCGAATCTCCATTGCCCGACAGTTCATCTCGCCATTGGGCCAACTGTTCTCGCCAAGGCCACTGGCCCGTCAGGGGGTTGTATAGCTCCTCCGGTTCCACACCGGTCAGCAGAAACACGCAGATCGCTCCCACGCTGTAGAGATCGCTGGCGGGATAGGCCTGGCCGCCGCGCAATTGCTCATCGGGGGCATAGCCAGCCGTGCCGATTTTCGTGCCGGGGCGGCTTTGGGTGTTGGCTTCCAGCACTTTGGCCACGCCGAAATCGATCGGGACAATTCGCTGATCCCGCTGACGACGAATCAGGTTCAAGGGCTTTAGATCTCGGTGAATCGTGCTGCGATCGTGCACAAATTGCAACACGGGCAGCAAATCCCGCAGGAAAGCCAGCAGCTTGGCTTCGCTGAACGGGCCCGATCGTTGCAATTCCCGATCGATGGTTTCCCCGGCGATATATTCCTGCACCAGGTAGAGGTAGCCCCCTTCTTCAAAAAATCCCAACAGGGCGGGAATTTGGGGATTGTCGCCCAAATCTCGCAGCCGCAGGGCCTCGCGGGTGAACAGCTCAATCGCCTTGTCGCGGCCAGCGGGGGTTTTGGCACTGGGCAAAAATTGCTTAATGGCGCAAGGGGTATCCAACCGATCGCGATCGATGCCCAGGTAGGTACGTGCAAATCCGCCACGGCCCAGGGGGCGAATGGCGCGGTAGTGTCCCCGCAACAGCAAGGGAGCACCGCAATTGAGGCAAAAATTCCCCTGATCGGGATTGTGCGGGCGATCGCACTGGGGGTTTAGGCAAAAACTCACAGTCAGGGATTCAAGCGAGGAGAGATACGAAAATGATTGATTTGATCAAACCCGATGATTTTGGTGCTTGTCATGATTCTTAACCATAACGTTCAGAAAATCCCGCTAATCTAACGATCGAGTCACCCAGCGATCGAGACAGGATTTTGCTTTGGCCGTCTTTCGCCGTGGTTAAGTGCTGCCCTGTGTCGGCAACCGTCGCAACCTAACTGTTTTCAACCTAACTGTTTTAGGGGCCCGCGTTCGGTAGGGGGTGTGGATTTCTCCCCCGCTGCCTTTGCCCAGGAACCGCACAAAATTGGCAAACTGGTATTCGCAGACTTCTCAACTTCTTTAACATGAGCGTCAATTTAGCAACCAAACTACGCGAAGGCACGAAAAAATCACACAGCATGGCAGAGAATGTCGGCTTCGTGAAGTGCTTTCTGAAAGGCGTAGTCGAAAAAAGCTCCTATCGCAAACTGGTGGGCAACCTCTACTTTGTCTACACGGCAATGGAAGAGGAAATGACGAAGCACAAAGATCACCCGGTTGTTGCGCCGATCAACTTCCAAGAGTTGTATCGCAAGAGCAGCCTGGAGCGCGATTTGGCTTACTATTACGGCTCCAATTGGCGTGAAGAAGTGAAGCCTTCGACCGCCGCCCAAGACTACATTGCTCGGGTGCGGGAAGTGTCGGCCACGGCTCCCGAACTGTTGGTGGCCCATTCCTACACGCGCTATTTGGGTGATTTGTCCGGTGGGCAAATTCTCAAGAACATTGCCGTGAATGCCATGAACTTGACCGATGGCCAAGGAACGGCTTTCTATGAGTTTGAAACCATCTCTGATGAGAAGGCTTTCAAGAACCAATATCGGGCAGCATTGAACGAATTGCCGATCGATGAAGCCACGGCCGATCGCATTGTGGATGAAGCCAATGATGCGTTTGGCAAGAACATGAAAATGTTCATGGAATTGGAAGGCAATTTGATCAAGGCGATCGGGCAAATGTTGTTTAACACCCTGACCCGCCGCCGCAGCCGGGGCAGCACGGAAGAGCTGGCCACCGCTGAATAGGCTAAGTCAATTGGCTTGATTGGATAACGGACACTGGGGACAATTTATTACAATTTCCTCAGGAAACCAGCATCCAGATTCAGGGGGCGATCGGGCGATCGTCCCCTGAATTGTTTGAGCGCTTGGCGTGGTGAAGAATGCGCAGACCAGTGGCTATTCCAGCACCTTGGGTTCGCTGGTTTTGTAATTACCAGCATCTTGCCTTCAAGGGGGCTGAAATTGCCTTAAAACAATTGCCTCAAAACGGCCTGAGTTTGGGCTGCGGTTTTGGCCCAACTGAACTGACTGGCGCGATCGAGGCTGCGTTGGTGTAGCTCCTGCCAAAGTCGGTCATCAGTGGCCACCTGCACCATCGCATCGGCAATGGCACGGGGCTGCTCCGGGTCAATCAACAACGCCGCATCGCCCGTCACCTCCGGCAACGAAGCCAGATTGGAGGTGATCACGGGCGTACCGCAGGCCATGGCTTCCAGGGCCGGAATCCCAAAGCCTTCCCAGCGGGTGGGAAAAACCAACGCGATCGCCTGGTTCAGCAACACCGGTAATTGCTCGATCGGCACATACCCTAAAAAGCGCACCCGATCGCCCAAACCCAATTCCGCAATTTGGGCCGCCAGAGCCGGTTGATAGCGCGGGTTCATGGGCCCAGCAATCCAAAATTGCCAGTCGTTGGCCGGAGCCGCCCGCAAAAATTGGGCAAAGGCCGCGATCGCCCCCGGTAAATTTTTGTAAGGATCATTGCGCCCCACATAGAAAAAATAGGGGCGGCGCGGCAGGTTTAAAAATCGATAGTGATCGGCGTTGTGGGCTAACGGAGTGACAGTAATTTTCTGGGCAGGAATTTGGAAAAAACGGCCCAAATCATCGGCCGTAGCCTGGGAATTACAGAGCAAATGGGTGGCCTGTTCAGCAACACGGCGCACATAATATTTGCTGTAAAGATGCAGGCGCGATCGGGGCGGAAAAAACCGCAGCGGAATCAAATCATGCACCATCACCAGAGTACGCAGGGCCCGAGTGCCAAACTGAATTGGGGCCTCGGGAACCGGACAAAACAGCAGCTCAACACCCGATCGACGGCACAGTTGCGGCAAGCGAAATTGCGTCCAAAACAGTCGCCGTAGATGACCCTTTGCGCCTAAGTCTGAGGTCATGTTGGCGGGCACAAGCTGGTTACGAAACCCCGCAATTTCCCAGGGGCTAAATAGCAAAGGATCCCGCGATCGCAAATAGGGCAACAGTTCGATCGCGTAGGTTGCCAAGCCCGTTGGTTCGGGAATCGCAAAGCTCAAATTAATCGCAAGGGTCATGATGCAAAAACGGGCAAGCGGAAAAATTGCCCCCCAGGTTCATTGGGGCCAGAAACCAAAAGCACGCCCCAGAATCGGAGCGTGCTTTTGGTTATACAGTAGTTTGCGGAATTAAAAGAGTGATCGCTAAAAAAAGGCGCGATCGGGCATTCAAGAAAGGAATTGAAAAAGCAATTAAAAGGAAAGAAAAAACAAACAACTGAGTTTTGATTGCGCTTTAAAAACCACTCCGAAGAGCGTTTTTATTCAGATTGTTATGGTTTGTTGGTGGCGAATCACCAAGCCCCTTGATCAAGATGTCTTGACCAAAGCACCTTAGCCCAATTGCCGCGATAGCATTTTCTCGACGGTTTCTTGGGTTTCTCGCAGCAAGCGATCACGGTTTTCTTCCGCTTGGCCCGATGAAGGAACCAGGTTTCGCGCTTGCAAACTCATGTGCAATTGCAATTCGGCTACATAATCGCTGAAGCTTTCACGAACCGGTGCATCGCTTTTGTGGGTCAACATCGCTACTGCCAGAGAAGTAAAACGGCGTGATTCAAGCAGGTTGGCAAGCGGAGTCACTGTCTTCAAGATCTCACCAATTTCTAATTGATGTGGTCAACCAGTTTGATCAGTAATTTACGAAATTCACGATCAATAGTTCACCAATCAATTGGTATTACCCATCAGTTTTAGGAAGCGCTCATGATTAATCTGCGATTAAATTGCGATTATCTTGAACTGATCTTCCGATGTTAATTTCAGCAAGCGAATTGACCGAAATTAAGGTTCCGAATGGGTGGGGAGATATTGATGGCGGTTGGCGCTTTGCTAACCGAGAAGAAAGTTATCACGGTGCGTTTCGGGCGGCCTCGTTCGTGCAAGAAACCTTAACTTTAGAGTTAACATTTCGTTGACAACGCTGCTCAAACGCCGCTGGCCAGGGGGCGAAAACTCCCGGCCGTAGCACAATAGCCGTAAACCACTACTCATCCCCGATCGACCAAGGTGGAGCCATCTCAAGACATCAGCCCCAACAACACCGGCCCTCATGACACCAACGGCGAAGTCATCAACCATGCAGAGACCAACCACGCAGAGACCAACCACGCAGAGACCAACCCGGTGACCTCGGCGCTGGCCGCGACGGACGGGCCCAATTTGCCTCCTTGGTTGGAGCAAGCGGCGGCCCAGTTGCTGACCACCCTGGGGCCCCAGGCCGATTTGCTCGATCGCCAGCCAGAAGCCCTGACCGCGGCCCTCCAATGGCTGGGGCAACAGGGTTGGTTAGCCCTAAAAGTGCCCATCGAGTGGGGCGGCAAAGGCCTGAACGAAGCGGAATATGGTTGGTTTCGGGAGCAACTGGCTCGCTGTTCCGGTGCTTTAGCCTTTTTGCAAGCCCAGCACCAAACCGCAGCGGCGCTGATTGCCTCCGGAGACAATGACAACCTCAAAACCCAATATTTACCGGCGATCGCGCGGGGCGATCGACAATTGGGCATCGCCTTTTCGCATCTGCGGCGGGCGGATGATCCTCCGATCGAGGGGCGTGCCGTGGCTGGTGGCTGGGAAATTACGGGCACGGCTCCTTGGGTGACCGGGGTGGGGCACTTTCCCGAGGCGGTGTTGGCTGTGCCGACGGCGGCCGGGGTGCTGTTCGGCATTGTGCCGCTGACGGCGGTGGAATCGGGCGATCGCAACATTCAGCCGCAGCCGCCCATGGTGTTGGGAGCCATGAACGCCACCCACACAGCAGCAGTCACGTTCGATCGCTGGCTCATTCCCGAAGCGGCCGTGATCGGCCTCAAGCCGATCGATTGGATTCAGCAACTCGATCGCCGGAACGCCCTGCAAGGGGTCTACTTCGCCCTCGGTTGCACCCAAGCGGCCCTCGATCGGCTAACGGTGTTGTTCCAGGAAAAACGCCTGCTGACGATCGCCGTTGCCCACGACACCTTGCGCCGGGAGTTTGACCAATTGCGACAACAGGTCTATGGCCGCCCGATCGACAAACCCTATGCCCAAAAACTGCAACTGCGGGCCCAGGCGATCGCCCTGATGGGCCGAGCCACCCAAGTCGCCCTCGTGGCCCAAGGGGGGCGAGGCATTTTGGCCACCAACCCCGCCTATCGATTGCAGGGCGAGGCTAGCATTTTTGCGACCAGCGGCCAAACGCCCGATATTTTGGCGGCAACGCTGGGGGCGATCGTGGGTAAATCGCCAATGGCCATTGATTAGCGGTTATGGATTAATGGGCATTAATTAATAAGCATTGATTAATCGCCCTTTCATCCATAATCAATCGCAATTCAAAAATCGAAATTCAAATCGAAATTCAATCGAATGACTGTGAGTTAGGGTCATTTTCAGGAGCACTATGGCGCGATCGGGCTACACCTTACCGGTATTTGCGGCAGCGGCGGCTCGGGGGGCCCTGTTGCGGTTGCAAGGCGATCGCCCGGCGGTGGTCACCCTGGATCTGTTGGACGGACAAACCGCAGAAATCGCGCTGGAGTCGATCGCCCCGTTGGATGAGCGCACCGCCTTGGCCATCACCCGCAGCGATCCGGGCGATAACCTGGATCTGACCAGAAATACTCCCGTTTGGGCTTGGGTGCAATTGATCGATCGCGTCGATCGCGAAGGCCCGCCGCTCCGGCTGGAAGGAGGCGAGGGAATTGGGCAAACGGCTGAGGGGCCGGCGATCTATCGCTTTGCCCGATCGCTCCTGGAACATAACCTGTTGCCCCTGGTTCCGCCCGATCGCGTGGCGGTGGTGCGGTTGATTTTGCCAGAGGGTCGCGACTTGGCTAAACGCACGTCTAACGAGGCTTTTGGGGTTTTGCAGGGTCTGTCACTCCTGGGAACCAGTGGCATTTCCCAGCCCCACACGGCGACGGATCAACTGGATGCATCGCGCGATCGACTGGCAGCGGTTCTGGCCCACGATCGCCATGTGATTTTCTGCATTGGCAGCAACGGACAGCAGGTGGCCGATCGCCTCGGTCTGTCCGCCGCCGCCCTTGTGCCCGTGGGGAACTGGATTGGGGCCATGTTGGTGGAAGCGGCCTTGCGGGGAGCAGAATCGGTGTTGCTGCTGGGATATCACGGCAAATTGCTGAAGCTAGCTGGGGGCATTTTCAACACCTCCAGCCACATTGCTGACGGCAAATTGGAAATTTTGGCAGCGGCGGCCCTGCGATCGGGGGGAGATGCCACCTTGGGGCGATCGATCCTGGCCAAAAGCACGGTGGCCGAAGCGGTGCAAGATTTGCAACGGTTGGGCTGGAGCCAGCGCGTTTTGGGACAACTGGCCGCCGCCATTAGTGAGCGATCGGCCGCCTATGCCCAAAAATACGCCGATCGCCCTTTGGCCGTGGCCGTGGCCCTGTTCGATCGGGCAGGCAACATTCTGGCCACGGGCGGCCCTTGCGATCGCTGGTCAATTCCAACAACTGATTAGTTAATTGGTTGATTAGTTAATTGGTTGATTAGCTGATTAACCACCTGCTAAGGGGTGGCTTCAAACCAATGGCAACCCGCACAGGGTCCACTGGGATTCACAGCACAGCGCAACTGGGGCGATCGGGCATTAAACCGACAGCTCAAATTGCCAATGACATAACCCGCTCCCGGAATGTGGGTCAGCTCCGGAGGCTGAGGTCCCGGGAAGGACGGCCGGGGCGATCGGGTCGTCAGGCGGGCCCGGGCAACCGTGGTTTGCACCAGGGCTTCATAGCGGCGAACGGCCCGCAGGGACAGCAACGGTGGAAGCAGGGCGATCGAGAACAGGATCAATAGCGCCAAAGCAGTAACCATCGATAACGAAGCAAGGAGTGGCACATCACCCGATCGATAGCACGCTTTTGGGAACTTGTCCGGTGGTTAATTCCTGCCCCTGGCCTCGATCGCGCCAGTCTCGATCGCACTGGCGATCAGGCACCGACGATCAAGGGCGTTTTTTGCCCGTTGGCTCTGGCTAGGGTGCGCGCCAAACTCGCAGCAGCTCATGGCCACCTCGCTGAAATTCGTAGGTGGTGGGCACAATTTCCACCCGCAAGCCCCGATCGACCAAGTGATCGATCGTGGGTTGCACATGGGGCGATCGGGTCACCTGATAGTTTTCCAGCAACGGAAACACCCGCACTTCCTGCGCCACCCGAGCTAATTCCACGATCGATTGCTGATGAAATTCCAGGGAAAATTGAGCGGAATAGGTAAAGAGCAAATGGGAGCAGAGCGCCAACTCAAACTCCCCATCCCCAAAGGGCAAATTTGGCAAGCTGCATGGTTGGTAACGCTGTGTTTGCAATCCAGCGGGAAAATCCGCCAGAAATTCCCCCATTGCTTGCAACCGATAGTCCGCCAAAGCTTCCGGCGTGGGCAATTCCGCAGACCACACAAACCAATCGTGGTTTTCGTGCAATCCCGCCACGATTTTGGGACAGGTTTCCTCAATCCGTTGGGCAATTTCCGCCGCCGAAAACTGATAGATCGGGTCGCAGGAAATCACCCGTTTTCCCAACCGATGCATCGTCGCATTAAAGCTGGCCGGCCCACCGGCACAGTCGAGGATCGATCGCTCCAAATCCTCCCCCGTGAGGGAAAACATTTTCCGATAGTCCGCAAACGATCGCCCCCAAGGAACCACCTGCGTCAGTTGAAAGGCCATATTCTGTTCACCTTTTGCTCACCCTTTTCATCACCATTTGCATCATTTCAACGGCCATGATTCAATTTTTAGACCCCAGCTTTTGATAGGTTCGTCGTCACCGCGTTCGGGCCTGTCAGGTTAAACTGTTTGGGTAATCTGCAAGCACGTTGGAGTTGTAGACGCTCTGTGACCGCTCGTTTACCCGTCGTCGAATCCGCCTCAATTGTTGATCCTCGCACGGCCAGTACGGCACAGGTTCCAGCGCCCCCGGGAGGCTGGCGCGGCCTGATCGAAACCTATCGCCGCTACCTCCCCGTTACCGACTCCACGCCCGTTGTCACCCTACACGAGGGTAATACACCGTTAATTCCCGTCCCGTCCGTGGCCGATCGGATTGGGCGTGGCGTGAAAGTTTACGTGAAATATGACGGTTTGAATCCCACCGGCAGCTTCAAAGACCGGGGGATGACCATGGCCGTAACCAAAGCCAAGGAAGCCGGAGCCAAGGCGGTGATTTGTGCCAGCACGGGCAACACCTCCGCCGCCGCTGCTGCCTATGCCCGCCGGGGTGGCCTCAAGGCTTTTGTCTTGATTCCCGATGGCTATGTGGCCTTGGGCAAGCTGGCCCAAGCCCTGCTCTACGGCGCTGAGGTGCTGGCGATTCGGGGCAACTTTGATCGGGCGTTGGAGTTGGTGCGTCAAATGGCCAACGACTATCCGATCACCCTGGTGAACTCCGTGAACCCCTATCGGCTTCAGGGGCAAAAAACCGCCGCCTTCGAGGTGGTGGATGCCCTGGGCGATGCACCGGACTGGCTCTGTGTGCCCGTGGGGAATGCCGGGAACATCACCGCCTATTGGATGGGCTTCTGTGAATATCACCAGGAGCAACGATGCCAGCGGTTGCCCCGAATGATGGGCTTCCAGGCGGCCGGGTCTGCGCCGCTGGTGGTGGGCCGTCCGGTTTTGGATCCACACACGATCGCGACGGCGATTCGCATCGGCAAGCCCGCCAGTTGGGATAAGGCGCTGGCGGTGCGGGATGCCAGCCAAGGCGGCTTTGAGGCGGTCACCGATGAGGAAATTCTGGAGGCCTACCAACTGCTAGCGGGCGAAGAAGGCGTGTTCTGCGAACCGGCTAGCGCGGCTTCCGTAGCGGGGCTGCTGAAGGTGCGCGATCAAGTGCCCGCTGGGGCCACGGTGGTTTGCGTGCTGACGGGAAATGGGTTGAAGGATCCAGACACGGCCCTGAAAACCTCCCAAAACCAGTACCACCAAGGGATTGAGCCAGAGTTGGCGGCGGTGGCCCAGGCGATGGGTTTCTAGGACGGGTTTCTAGGGCGAGTCGATCGCCCGGCTGGCCCCTCTCGTGAGTCGTTAGTCTGGCGGAGGGAATTGCCCGAATGCCATATCTTGCGAATCGGCTATTTTTGGGGCGTTGGTCATGGGGCCAGCGCCCTTTGTACTTGGTCAAAAACCGCCGCCCAATCCCCAATTTTCGGTTGGCGAAAGAGTCGGGCCGTGGGATACCAACGAGTGCGATCGGTGTTCAGCAGCCAGCGCCAATCGGGCACGGCCGGCAACAGAATCCAAACCGGTTTGCCGATCGCCCCGGCCAGGTGGGCCGTGGCGGTGTCTACGGTGATCACCCCATCCAGTTGGGCGATCGCGTGGGCCGTGTCCGCAAAATCCGTGAGCCGATCGCCCAAGGCGGGAATGCCCCGATCGGCTAGCCAGGCCCGCTCCTCGGGGCTGGTTTCCGTTTGCAAACTCAAAAACTGATAACCGGGCGATCGCAACAGGGCCGCCCATTGGGCCAAAGCGGTCGATCGCTTGCGGGCTGTGGCTCCTGTTTTGCCGGAAGCCCAAACAAATCCCCACCGTTGACCCGCTGGCGAGGCAATTGGTGAAGGTTCCGGCCCGATCGGCCCCTGGGTTGACGGTGGAAACCCTGGAAGTGACTGCGGCGACTGAAGCGATTGGCCTAGCTGAAAATAGGGAATATCCGCTGGAATGGTGGCCGGCGTGGTTCCAAAGGCGGCCGGCAAACTCATCAACGGCGACCAATAATCAAACGGCGGTGGCGTTTCCCCCCGAATCACCACCTGCGCCACACCCGCCACCGTCCCAAACAGCCGAGCCAGGGGCCTCGGACATTCCAGCAGCACCCGCGCTCCTCGGGCCGCCAACAGGGGAGCATAGCGCACAAAGTTCAGCGCATCCCCAAAGCCCATATCTGAGTAGAGCAGAATGGTTTTGCCCGCCAGCGGTTGCGCTCCCGTCCAAACCGGTTGAGGAAAGGGAACCGGCGGCAGCCCTCGCGCCGTTTCCACACAAAACCAACGGTGCTCATAGTCCACCAGGCCCTGTTCCCATTGGCCGAGGGTCATTTGCACCATGCCCCGATTGGCGATCGCCTCATGGAAATCCGGCTCGATCGCCAAGGCCTGGTTATATTGGGCGATCGCGTCCTCATAGCGACCCTGTTCCCAAAGGATGTTGCCCAAGCTATGGCGGGCTTTGGCGCATTGGGGCAACGCTGCCACCACCTGCCGAATGTGGATTTCGGCGGAAATTAGGTCGCCCAGCTTTTCCAAAGCATTGGCCAGGTTGCGATGGGCATCCCAATGATTGGGATCCAGGGCGATCGCCCGTTCATATTCCGCCACGGCCGCCGGGAGCTGTTGGGCCTGTTTGAGGGCCGCTCCCAGGTTGACCCGCAAGCCCGGATCCGCCGGCCGCAGAGCGATCGCCCGTTGATAGCAGTCGATCGACTGGAGCCAATGCCCCGATCGGTAATAGGCAATTCCTAAATTCTTCCAAGTGGCCCCATCATGGGGGGCCGCCGCCGCCATCTGTTGCCACAGGGCGATCGCTCCCGACCAATCCCCTTGGCGGGCCAAACTCAACGCCCGATCGTGCATCACCGCCCCATGATCAGGAACGCATTGCCATCACCGGCCACCCACAGGCCACCCACCGTCATTTCTCGATCGCCACCCAAACCTTGCAACTATCTCGCAAAAGCCTAGAACCGGCCCATCGCTTGCTAATTAGTAATCGTATTCCACAAAATCCGCCGTCCCCGGCTCCCGGCGCACCGTCTGATCCTGACGGGCCCGAGGTAAATAGGTAGGAACCACTCGGATGGGGTGGAACGGTTGCGGGCTGTGGGGCGGCGCACCATAGCTTCCTCGGTTTTGCCGGGCCATGGTGGAAATCACCCCCGCCATCACAATGCTGCTGACCGTCAGCACCATGCCCCCCAGGGCCCAAAGGATGCCGTTGCCCCACTGGCCCGGGGGTTGCTGTTCGCCCCGGTTAGCCGCAATTTGCGCCAACTTGTCATCCAAGGCCATGGAAGTGAGGTTTTTTTCCTGGCCCTGCACGGCGGTGCTCAGTTTATCCACCGCCGCCGTTAGACGCTCCCGATCTTTGCGGTCTTCTCGCAAGTCCGCTTGAATTTCCTTCAGTTGATCTTCGCTTTTCCGCAGCCGCTCCTCAATCTTGGCGATCGTGCTGTCGCCTGTGGGAGGGGTGGCCGTCGCATCAGCCGCACCATTCGCAGCGGCACTGGGGCGGACGGCGGACAAGGCCGTGGGTGGCGGTGAGGGCAGCATGGTCACCGTGGGGGCCGGGGGCAGTTGGCCACCCCCTTCAAGCAGGGGAACCCCACTGGGATTTTCCGACAGCCCGGGAACCGAGGACGGAGGCGCGCCCACCGCAATCCATCCCTTCGCGACCGCAAATGCCAGCGATCCCGTAATGGCGCAGCCTGCTAAAAACGCTACTCGACCCTCGGCCATACTGATGCCTGTCTAAAACTTCTCGCCAATGCTAACTGACAATCCTGCAAAAGGGTAGACGGTCTTTTGCAGACCCGATGGGAATTTCCTGGATTGTCGATCGGGAAATTCCCACAGCCGAGTTCACTTCAGGGGCTGGCTCGATCGGGGCCCGATCCCGATCGCCCTCCTTGGCTCACTCCAACTGCAACAGCTCCGCGATCGCCTGGCCTTCCTCCGTGGGTGTAGCAGGCATCACCTGTCTGGCATCCGTAATCAGCCAATCCAGGGCCGCCGCCTGCACATCGATCGTCGCGCCCGTCTTATCCACACAATAGCGACCGAACACCAATTTATCCACCAGCCGCACGCCCGGGCCCAGACGGGAATATTCAAAAATCACGCTGTTTTCCACCGTGGCCCCGCTGCAAATGTGGCAGTTTTGCCCGATCGCCGTGGGGCCAATAATTTTTGCCCCATCATCAATCCGGCTCATGCCCCCGATATACACCGGCCCCTGGATCTCCACCTTGTCCCAGTTGACCGCCACATTCAGCCCCGTATAAACCCCCGGGCGCACCTGCCGTCCAGGAATGGCCACGTTTTGCACTTCCCCTAACAGCACACTGCGAATGGCCCGCCAGTAGTCCGGCACTTTTCCAATATCCACCCACTGGAAATCCATGGTGATGCCATAGAACGGCGCACCCATTTCCACCAACTTGGGAAACAAGTCGCCCCCAATGTCATACTCACAGCCCGGGGGAATGTAGTTGAAAATTTCCGGCTCAAAGATATAAATCCCAGTGTTGATGCTGGTGCTGAGGGCTTCTTCCACAGCGGGTTTTTCCTGGAATGCCTTGATCCGGCCGTCCGGATCCGTCAACACCACCCCATAGCTGGACACCTCATCTCGGGGCACGGATTTCATGACGATCGTGGCAAGGGAGCCTTTGGCCTTGTGGAATTTGACGGCGGCGGTCAAGTCCAAATCAATCAGCGCATCGCCACAAAGCACCACAAAGGTGTCATCAAAGAAGGGGGAGAAGTCTTGGATTTTGCGCAGGCCACCCGCAGACCCGAGGGCTTTGCCAATCAGCTCGCCGTCTTCCACAAATCCTTCAAAGGAGTAGGCAATTTCGACCCCAAATCGCTGGCCATCGCGGAAATAGTCTTCAATTTCCTTAGCCAAGTGGCTGACGTTCACCACCACTTGATCAAAGCCGTGTTGGCGCAAAAGCTCGATCAGGAATTCCATCACTGGCTTTTGCAGGATGGGGATCATCGGCTTAGGCACGGTGAAGGTGATCGGCCGAACACGCGTGCCTTTGCCTGCCGCAAGGATCATGGCTTTCATGGTTTAGCTGGCTTCTCCCCGGGAATGCTTCACGTTTTATTTAACGGTGCGATCGTCGGATCAGCAAGCCAAGGGAAATGGGCGAGGCTTGCCAGATTCTGACGTGGCTTATTTGGTTTTCGACACTGTAGCGCTTGCCATGGGGTTCGCGAAAGAGAGGATGTGATCGATCGAATGGCGATTGCCCAAGTGTTTGGCGGCAACGGCGGCCGGTTGGGGCGCTGTGGGGATGGGTTTGATGGAAATCGGGCGAGTTTTTGTGGAATCTTGGCCCGAAACTAAACCGGACTGAATTTGAACTGACTTTGAACTGAATCTGAATTGGGTCTGGATTGGATCGGAATTGGATCGGGATTGGATCGGGAGCTGAATTTGAATTGAGTCTGAATGGGATCTGAATTGAGTCTGCGATTGGAGCTGAATTGGGAACTGTTGGGCAAAGGCAGGGAAGCGAATGGCGTTGGATGCAGTTGTGTTGGGGAAGTTATACGCCACCTTGGCCGGTGGGGTGGGTTTGGGGGTTTTGTTGGGCCGCTGGCTCCCGGCGCGGGTGTCCGGGGCGATCGGGCAAGGGTTGTTTTGGGTGGGCGTGCCCCTGAGCTGCGTAGCCTTTTTGCGCCAAACCGATCTGAGCGGCCAGGCCTGGCTGGCTCCCTTGGTGGCTTGGGGGTCGATCGCCCTGGCCGGTTGTCTTGCTTGGGGATGGCTGCACTGGCAAGGGGTGACCGCCCCCCAACGGCGAGCCAGTTTTTGGCTGGGGAGCATGTTTGGCAACACGGGTTATTTGGGCTTCCCGATCGCCCTGGCCTTGGTTGGGAGTGGGCAATTTGCCTGGGCCCTGTTTTTTGATGTGGCGGGCACAACCTTGGGGGCCTATGGGGTGGGTTCGGCCCTGGCGGCCCGGCTGGGGGGCCAGTCGAGGGACGGTTGGGGCATGGTGCGGGCGGGCTTGGTGGATCCGGCGGTTTGGGGGGCCCTGGCGGGCTTGGGGTCGCGATCGATCGCCCTGCCCCAGGTGATCGATCGGGGACTGACGGCCATCGCTTGGACTGTGGTGGCCCTGGCCTTGGT
>NZ_LIRO01000013.1:0-14927 GCF_002742025.1 Limnothrix sp. PR1529 | reverse complement strand
CAAAACCTCCATGGGCTGGTTTTTTGGTCTGAAGCTACATTTGGTGGTCAATGACCAAGGCGAACTCCTCGACTGCTGCTTGACTCCTGGCAATACGGATGACCGCAAACCGGTACTCAATCTACTGAAAGACTGTTGGGGCAAAGTATTTGCTGACCGAGGCTATATCTCAAAAGCGTTAGCGCATCAGCTTTGGCAGGACTATGGCCTACAGTTTTTGGCTAAGCCCCGTCGCAATATGAAGAATTCCCTGATGCTGATGAGTGACAAGCTGTTGGCCCGCCGACGCTCGCTGGTGGAGACCGTCATTGACCAGCTCAAGAATCGTTGCCAGATTGAGCACTCGCGTCACCGCAGTCCGATCAATTGTTTTGTGCATCTGCTCAGTGGGCTGATTGCCTACTGTCATCAGCCCAAGAAACCGTCCCTCGATTTGGCTGCGCTGGGAATTGAGCTGCCTGCTTAAACCGAACTGACGTTAACCCACTTTCCAAAATCAAAACCGACCAGTGCGCCAATTGCCCCGGTCGGTTTTGCACACCATTTAGCGGGTGTGATGATTAGCGGGTGCGATTAGCGATTAGCCGGTTGTCCTCCCAACCCAGCCGCCCCGCTCGCGGGAGCCGGAGTGGCAGGGCGAGCGCCCGACTGCCCAGCACCCTGACCATTGGGCTGACCGGGTTGGTTCGATCGCATGGCCCGCATATAAAACGCCGCTGCCGAAGAGGACGGAATCAAGCGCACACTGCCCACCAACGAGTTAGGATCCGTGGCCTTTTTCAGCTCCTCAATCAGTCCATCCAGCGTGAAGACCCGCAGTTGGGCCCGGTTGATGATGTCCGGTTGACGCTGTTTGTAATCATCCAGCATCGCTTGCAAGTCTCGCTTGCTGAAGAAAAATGGCACCACTTCGCGATTGTCTGCCCGCAGCGTCAGAGGCGCATCCTCCGCTTGGGGATCTACCGCATAAAACAACGGAATCCCCGCAAATTGCTCAACGGACTGGCCCTGTTGCTTCAAAATCGCGATCGCCGCTTCCACATCTTCCTTGCTGGGGGTGACCACCAAGTCGGGCATTTCTGGCTTATTTTGAGCCTCCGTCCACATCCGATAGAACTGGCCCAGCGTCAACAGAGCCAAGCTAACTTTGCGGGATTCAGGCGGCGCTTCGCTTTGGACGCGATTCGCAAAAGCCCGCACATCCTCCGGATCCACAAAGTGCAAAATTGCGCCATCAGCCGGTTTGGGTTCGGCGGCCGGTTGGTTCTGTTGCTTGGGGAACACCAAAATGGGCTGGCCATTTTCTTGGGTGACGGAAAACAACGGCACCACATCCAAGCGCCGCACAATTTCATCGGTGCTCAGGGCCTGCACGATCGAAGGGAAACAGACCATCGATCCCAGCACCGCGCTCACGGCGGCCAGGGTTGCGGCTGAAGCGCGAGAAAACAACGATTTCACGAAAAGCCTCCTGAGTCTCGGAAAGCGACAGCCCGGGTGAATGTACTGGCTGGCTGTCTAAATGAAGCGAGTTAGATACCCAAACGAGCCGATCCCAAGTCGATAGTGATTTAACGCTGTCGTTTGCACGCTTTCACCCTCAACAGTGCCAGAGCGTCTGGTGATGAAAAACGTTTACGCGCCAGTGTCAGCCTGTTCGGGGCGATCGGGCTTGGAGTCTCGATGGAATTGCCATCTCATAATACGACCTCTTGTTAAAGCTGAAGATTTTTAAAAATTTCGCGAAGTATTCGTGCCAGTTTCTAAATTGCCCCGCTTAGCACCATCCCTTCTGGAATGGCTGAAACGTTCCAAACCCTTGAGAGCGCAACGTTACTGTGCTCAAGGTCAATTTATGAACTGATCCGGATCAATCAAAGTCTGAAGCTCAGTTGCGAAAGTGAAAATGCCAATCCTCGTGCTGGTTTTGAGACCTTCTATTGTCAGTTTCAGAGCGATCGGTTGCAGTTTTCCCGAAATGCGAAAGGTCAACCGAAAGAAGGACTAGAGACTCTCAATATTGCACGAGGTTGTATGACTCAAATGCACATTTCCCCTACCAAGCCGTCCCTGTTCGCCCGCGTAGGTGCAGCGATCGCCACTGGGGTTGTGACCATCACAGCGGCAGGCGTGATCCAAAATGCTGCCCCGTTGGTCGCTCAGGCAACCTCTGCTCATGATCAAGACTCATCCCAAGCCCTCTTGGTCGTGGCCCGCGCGGTTAGCAATCAAGATCCCCCGCGCCGTGGTGATGAACGTCGTGGCTAAAGGCGTGGCTAAATTCGACAACCTAATTGGCAAAACTGACCAACAATAGACCAACAATATTTGATCAATCCAGAGACAAAGATGATCTCAATCGATCGAATCTTTTCATTACTGGTTCAGCGTTGGTTGAGGGTTGGCTGAAGGTTAATTTAGCGCGGGTTTAGCGATTTCTGACCTCTGGTTGTTTGAATTGTGGTGACGAGTTGAGATGACCCGGAGCAACTGCCTCATTGGGATCGATCGAGCTTCATCATGGTAACGCTGTCTCACTCCCCAGTCATGCTCATGGGTAAAATTCAGGTGCATGATTTGAGGCAACTCGAAAGCCAATGAGTCAGTTGTTGAAGCTGGTTTCTGAGCATCGCGTTTTCCATCATTCGGCTGTTTTGTGACTAAGTACCATGTGACCTCTAAGATTGCATGAATGCTCTAGAACCTGAGCTGACCTGTTATGACAGAATCCTCCGTTGGGGGATTTTTTTATTGCCATTTTCTGAAAACTTGATCAGTGAGGAGAACTTCTAGGTTGAAATAGATTGCTTTGAATTTAATCTTAGTTAATTGCCGATTACTTACAGCCTTTACCTAGAATTATTGGCACGCTATATTGCAGATGCTATGAAACAACGGTTTGGTGGGCAGTGCCCACCCTACGGGCTAACTAATCTAAATAATTTCTAATGCACTAGAGAAAACAGCCTGAGATCTAAAAAATTCTCAGTGATTAATCTTTGATTAATCAAAAATCAAAGAATCAAAAATTGATGACTGATCATGTACTGACGATCAGTCGCGCTGAAAAGTGGCCGATACTTGAATCATCAGGGTTTCAATGATCGATAGAATTTTGATTGGGCATTTGAAGTGGCTTTCTGAAGTGGCTTTCTGAACTAGCTGTATGTCTAGTGCTCGATCGGCTGAGTTGGCTGACAGGAGTGAAGGCTAACTTGGCACTAACGCAATGCCAATTCAATCAACTAATTCTAACTATTGCGCCTATTATCATTGCGCCTGCTGTCTATGAAACTTCGACAAGTCTTTGTCCAAATCTGGCGTGTGAATGCAGTCCTGATCCTGTTGGGTGGTTTGCTCTCTCTGGGTGTGATGGGATTAGCCCTGATCTCAATGCTGCTGCAAAACGCGCGATCGCACTCCGCTTCGCAGGTGATGAACATTGACCAGACCCAATCGATTGAAACCCGAACCCGATTGGGAAATTTTGCGCGAATTGAGGGAACCAACACCTTACGCGCACCGCTGCACCTAACCCAGGATTATGAACAAAGCCGTGGATTTGCCAACTCTTCCTATTCCAAAGAGGCAGATTCCCTACAGAACTATCTCTTTTTTAACGAGCTGACACGTCAAACCTATTGGCTCAAACCACCCGATCGGGGACTGATTTGGGTGGATGAAAAGCTTTTAGCCGCTCCCGCCAAGCCCACGGATCCTCCGAGCACAACGCCAGTTGGGTTCGTTTATCTAGTTATTACAACCGACAGCAACCAAGATCGCCGCCTGACCGAAAAGGATCGCAAAACCCTGGCGATTTCCGATGCCAACGGTGAGCGCTTTGCATTGTTGATTGAGAATGTGGACGAGTTTCACGGCGCATCGGGGGTGAAAGATCAGCGCCTTTCGGTGTTTTACACCCGTGACCAAATGCTGAATGTGGCAGAGTTGGATCTAAAAACTCAAAAAGTCTTGAGCACCACCTCAGTTCCCACGCCCCAAGGTTCACCGGCTCCCTAAGCTGAATCGCCACCGCCGAACTGAGGAGATGCCCGAAAAGTATCTTGAGGCACTCGCCAAGCATCAACGATCGTGGAGGCAAGTGGCTGGGGGTGTCTCATCACTCCCCCGCGTCATCCCCGATTTGCGTCCAAGGACTTATTTCAATGCTCTGCTCCGGATCACCGAGCCGGATTGCGCTCCTTGGCTGGTTGCTCCAATTCTCAGGCTGAGAAACCCCAATTCCGGCGATTGGGAAGCTTTTCGGCCCGTATCTCACCCAGAATTGGTAAAAATTCTACAAGAAGACTAAACTTTTGCTTCGTGAAATGCTAATATCCAATTAGAGCGAAAGCCAAAGGGCCACGTTCAAGTAGCCCTCAAGTTTTCCTCCCAAAAGACGTAGACGAATTCGGAGTCGCTTTCCCCCCTCGCGATTCCGATTTTTTTTATCGAAATCTTTCTCAAATCAGGCTTCCGTGGAACCACCGGCTAGTGAGTTACCCCCCGTAACTCATCAAGCGTTGCTTGGCGGCTCTCTGCGTTGACCTGCCCTAACGATTAAGGTTTCAGGTAAAGCTGAGCTAAAACTGCGAATGCACCCTGGGGCTGCTCGCCAGTTATCCAAGACAGAGGTTGAGAGCAAAGACAAACTCAAGAGAGCGTCAGCATCTGTGTTCTCTCGCCTGAGTTGCTGTCCTGATTATTCCCTAGGAGCAGGGGATTCGACAAGTTTTTGGCTACCGTCTTCATCAAATCTTTAAAAAAGTTGCGAAAGTCCGGCGGGCGATCGAACGCGGAGATCGTTGCTATTTGGCGGAAATTCTGATGATGATGAGGCCAAGATGGCAATGGAGTGATGGTGGTTCTTTGCGGTTGGCCGCAAGCCGGGGCCTGGAAATAGGCGAGAATGAAGGACTGTTGGGCTGGTAATGCCGCCATTGCACGATCGCCCCAATTTCGATCGCCCTCATCCCTCGCTTGTAGTTAATCGCTTGTGTTACCTGAATCGATTCTGAAGCAATTAACGGATTTGGCCCGGGTGGACGGGGCAACGCTCCACTTGGGGGTCTATTACAAAAATACGCTTGTGGCCCTGTGCCATGCCTTGGAAGATGCGATCGCCCAGTCCCAGGGCCGGCCGGTGGTGCTGGCGGCATTTCAACTGGGTAAGTGGTATTTGCAAGAGGCCGATCGCTATGGGCAGTTGGCAGATCGATCGCGCCAGATTGTGATTCTAGCTGCGCCGGATGCGGGGTTTGCGGAACATCCCACCAGCCAGCGATCGAACGTGGCGATCGTGCCCCTCAGTCCCACGGATCCGGTCGCCCAAGAATGGCACTTAACCATCGTGTCGCCGTCCTACTGTGCCATGGTGCTTTGCCAGGAATTGACGGCGGCGGACTATGGCCCCGAAGGGCCGCCCCAGTCGGACTTAGAGCGTAAGTTCTATGGCTTGTGGACTTTTGTGCCCCAGTGGGTCGATCGTGGTGCGGCCTTGCTGGTGGAACGGGTGGCTCGCTATCAACCAGCCCTGGCAGAACAGCTCCAACGGCAATTGGCAGCGGTGGCCCAAGAGCAGGCCACGGCCCCAGGAGAAGACTGGTTAACCATTACCCAGCAGGTGGTGAACTACTTGCAAGCCACCCATCAACATCGCCACCCGGCATTGCAACCGGGGCAATTGGGGTTTGAAGTGGGGGCCCCTCTGGATCAAAACCTGGTTTCCAACGAATTGCAGGCGTTTTTGCGATTAGCGGAACTGCTGGAACTGTCCGATGGGCAAAATTCTGGATCGGCGGCGGAAGTGGCGGCGCTGACGGAGGCGATCGGGCAATTGCTGGATTTGCCAGCGGCCCAACTCAAACGAATGCGATTGGCCGCCGCGCTCCATCGCTTGGGCCGTTGGCCCGCCGTTTGGCGTGAAGGGCTGGCTGACCCATCTGCCGATTGCTGCGATCTCAGTGCGGTACAGGTGTTGCGAGTGATGCCGCGCTTGCGCCCGATCGCCCACATCTTGAACCATTTAACGGAGCATTGGGACGGCTCCGGGCAACCTTCGGGGTTGGCGGGGGATGCTATTCCGCTGGAGTCGCGATTGGTGGCCCTTTGTGCCGACTTCCAGCACCGTCGATCGGGCGGTGAGCAACCGAACGAAATTTTGCAGCACTACCGCGATCAGTCAGGACGCTGGGATCCAAAGCTTTTGGAGGCTTTGACCCTGTTGGCCCAGGGATTGCAACAGGGCTGGGAATTGCCACAGATGTCGCTGCGAGCTTCCTCGGGGTTGTGGCTGTTGGATGAGGGGGCGATCTCCTAGGCAATTCCCCCTGCTCAACTCCATCACTTTCAGTTTGGCCGGTGTTATGACTAGTCTTTCTCCGCTTGATTTGGATGCCATTCGCGATGGTCAGCTTTTGCAGCTAGCCGATCGGGATCTGACGGGTGCGGACTTGGAAGAGGCCCAGCTATCCAGGGCGGATCTGAGTCAGAGTCGGTTGGTGGGAGCTATTTTGACCGGGGCAGACCTGCGCCACGCTTGCTTAAACCGGGCGGTGCTTTCGGGTGTGAATGGGGTGGGACTGCAAGCAACTGGGGCGATCGCCCGGGGAATTTGGGTTGGGGCCAATTTAACCCAGGCGGATTTTGCGGAAGCGGATCTGCGGGGGGCTAATTTTCGGGGAGCGATCCTGATGGGGGCGAACCTGACTCGGGCCATGGCGATCGGGGCGGTTCTGAGCGGGGCCAACCTCGCCGGAGCCAATCTGCGGGGAGCCGACTTGCGAGGAGCCGACTTGCGGGGAGCCAACCTCAGCCAAGCCCAATTGCAGGGGGCGGACTTAAGCCAGGCCGATTTGGCCGGAGCCAGCTTAACCGGAGCCAATTTGGAAGAGGTGAACGGCCAGGGGGCTAATTTAGCGGGGGCTGATTTCACCAATGCCTACGGACTTTGTGCCAACTGGTTGGAAGCGCGTGTGACGGGGGTGAACCAGCGAGGGGCGATCGCCCTGGATCTGCCGCCGGAACCCCCGCAGCCCTGAACCTGGAAATTTAGCCCCTGGCCCAGTTGGTTTCAAGTGGGTTTAGCGATCCGGAGCCAACAGGGCCCGCACCACCCGATCGAGGCCAACCGATCGGGAAGCCTTCAGGAGCCAAACATCTCCCGATCGCAACTCCCCTTGCAGGCGATCAATCAGTGCTTCGTGGGTGGTGAAGGTCTCGCAGGGAATACCCTCAGCCCCCGCTGCGAGATGCAAGGCCGTGGGGTCATCGGCCAAAATCAACAGGCCCTCTAGGCGTAAATCTCGCGCCAACTCACCCACCTGTTGATGGAACTCGGGCGCGCGATCGCCCAATTCTTTCATGGTTCCCAAAACCGCCAAGCGCCGCTGCCCCGGTGTTTCCGCCAACAGGTACAGAGCCGCCGTCATCGACTCCAAACCAGCATTGTAGGTTTCATCCAACAGGGTCACCCCATTGGGCAAGTCGTGGCGACGGGCCCGCCCGTCGGGTAATTCCACCGCCAAGCCCGCCGCGATCGGCTCCCAATCTACCCCCAACACCTTGGCCACGGCCAAAGCGCCCAGAAAATTGAGGGCATTGTGACGACCGGGCAACGGGAGGGGAAAGGTTTTGCCTTCCACGCTCAGGGTTTGGGCATCCAGCAATTGACCGCGAAAGGTTCCGTTGGCAAAACCGTAGTCAATCACTTCCCCCGGCCAAAGGCGGCTGGCCGTCTCCATCAGCCGGGCACAGTCGGCATTCAACACCGCCACACTGTCGATCGGCATTTCCGTCAGCAGTTCGCACTTGGCCTCCGCGATCGCCTGTTCCGATCCCAGCAATCCAATATGGGCCGTGCCCACGTTGGTGATCAGCCCCACATTTGGGCGAGTAATTTGGGTTAGCTCGGCAATTTGTCCCCGACCGCGCATGGCCAACTCCACCACAGCGAAATCATGTGCTCCGGTGATTTGCAAAAGGGTTTTGGGTACGCCAATTTCGTTGTTGAAGTTGGCGTGGGTTTTGTGAACTTGACCCGCTGTGCCCAGGACGGCGGCGATCAGTTCCTTGGTGGTGGTTTTGCCCGCCGAACCGGTCACGCCCACGACAGGGATGTTTGCCCGATCGCGCCAGGCCCGTCCCAAGGCCTGATAGGCCGTCAGGGCATTGGGGACGATCAGTTGCGGACAGGGCTGGTCGATCGGCTCCTCAACGATCGCCGCCACGGCCCCCGCCGCGATCGCCCCCGGCACAAACGATCGCCCATCAAAATTTTCGCCACGCAGGGCCACAAACAGCTCCCCTGAGCCGATCGCGCGGCTATCGGTGCTGATTTGGGCGATCGGCTGGGCCAAGGCGCGATCGTCTAAATGCCGCACCGTTGCTCCCGTGATGTGGGCCACTTCCTGCAAAGAAAATGGCGCGATCGTTCCTAAGCCGTTGCCCATGACCCTACCCTTATGCTCAAGATCTCTGAAAGATATTGCCTAATATCGTCGCACCGGATCAGCCGTTGCTAAACCTTGGGCTGATCGGTTGGGATGCTGCTGGCCATGGACTCTTTCCGGCGGCCGCTCCCACAGGCGATCGAGATCGACCCAATTCCTGAAAACCCAATTCCTGAAAACCCATAACCTCGTTTCGTGATGCAACGACCGCTGTTGGTTTACCTTCCCCTCGCTCCCGCCGATCGCCAGCATCGGTTGATCGGCCTGTCGTTGGTGGCCTCCCCGATCGTTGCGGCCCACTGGCTGGCCCACAGTCACCAAACTTCACCGCTGATTTGTCCCTTTCACTGGTTGACGGGGTTGCCCTGTCCCGGCTGTGGCTTAACCCGATCGTTCGTGGCGATCGCCCGGGGAGACTGGTCAGGGGCGATCGGCTACCATCCCTTCGGCCCCCTGTTGTTTGGGGTCTTGCTGGGTTTGGGATTGCAATGGGCTGTGGAACTACGGGTGCGACGGCGATTGGTCTGGCTGATCGGGCGATCGCTTTGGCGGGCGATCGGGCGCGGGCTGCTGATTCTCGGGCTGGTTTGGTACAGCGCCCGGCTTTACGGCCTGTGGAGCAGCGGCGCGGCAGCCCTGGCCTGGAGCCGATCGCCCCTGGGTCAGTGGCTTGGTGGTTAGCACCCGGCCACAACTCCCGCAAACGATTCCGCCCAAAGTGGTTCCATTTGGTACGATAGATATTTGGCGATTTTCTTAGCGATCGCCCTCTTTTGCCAGCGCCCAATTTGCCTCAAAAGAGTCAGCGTCATGCCTTTGGGCCTGTGCGCCATATGTTGTCCACCTATCGCAAGGAGTGAAACCGCATGACCCAAGTGGTTTTGGGTGAAAACGAAGGAATCGAATCCGCGCTACGCCGTTTCAAGCGCCAAGTCTCGAAAGCCGGTATCTTGGCGGACGTGAAATATCGCCGGTACTATGAAACCCCGATCGAAAAGCGCAAGCGTAAGGCCGCTGCTGCCCGCCGGAAGCGCCGTTATCGGTAAAGTTTTTTGAGCAATTGCACCGTATTGAGCGGGGACAAGGGAGGTGAGCCTATGTCCCCGCTCTGTTTTTTGCCGGTTTCTAAGGTCGATGCCAAACTGAGGCGATCGCCCGGCCCAGTTGCCGTCCCAGCGATCGCACCGGGAGCTGGCACAGCAAACAGGCCCCCAGCACCAAAGCCGCTCCCACCCGGCCCCGATCGCCCAACTGTTCCCCCAACCAAGCCGCCGCCATCAGGGCCGCCCAAACTGGCTCCAAGGTATACAAAATCGCCGCCACCGGAGCCGCCACCGATCGCTGGCCGATTGCCTGCAACCAGGCCGTGCCCGCCGTGGCAAAGGTTCCCAAATAGACCAAATCTAGCCAAGGAATGGTTTGGGGGTTCCAAATTGCCGACGAAATCGCCCATGAAGACCCCCACACCCACAGGGCCGCCGCCAGAGTTGTGATCCCCAACTGAATCAACGACAGCCACAGCACTTGGGCCCGAGCCGCGTAGGCCTCCATCCGCCAAATATAAAAAGACCAAGTGATGGCCGTGCCCACGCTCCACAAATCCCCAATATTGGGCGGTGCGCCATCGTAGGACAGCAACGCCACCCCCAACGCCGCGATCGCCGCCGCCCACCAAACCTTAGGGAACAGCCGCTGGCCCGCAACGCCCGTTAGCAACGGAACCAACACCACATAGAGGGCGGTGATAAACGCGCTACGCCCCGCTGTAGTGTATTGCAGCGCGATCGTGTGAGCCACATAGCCCAAGGCCATCCAGAAGCCTAATTCCAAGCCTCCGCGCCCAGTAACCGCCCAAGCGGCTGAATTTTTCGGCAAACCGCTCCAAAGGGTGATCGGCAACAAAGCAATGGTGGCAATGCCAAACCGCACCAACATCAAAACGCTCGGGGAAACGGCCTCTAAACTAGACTTGACAACAACATAGGTACTTCCCCAAAGTACGCCCGCAACTAACAGCGCGATCGGGTTCAACCATTGCTCGCGATCAGCCCTTTCTACCCCGTGGATCATGTCTCGCCTCAATGATCGTGCTTACCAACTCCTGAAGGGAGCTATCCGTGCCCGCTATCAACAACAACCCGCCGCCCGGATTCCCAAGGAAGTGCTGTGGCAGCGGTTAGAAAAGTTGCGGTTGCAGTCTGGCGAGCCGGCCGGCTTTGAAGATCTGCGGGCGATCGTGAGTGATGCTTTCCCGGATTTTGATCTGGGCTTGCTCAAGTCCGCCGCTCGCCTTAACCAGCCTAAGACGGGCTGGGGATTTTGGGCTTGGGGATCTTGGGGCTGTGGTTTGGCGGGAGTGGTGGTGGCGACGGGGGGAATTGCCCTGGCCAACCTGCCATTGCCGCCGATTCGGAACGTGGTGGCAGACAACGCGCCATTGCTGTTGCTGCCCAGCTTTTGGATGATGGATCAAGATTATCGAGCCGCCACCGCCGCCACGGCCCAGGCCAAGCAATTGCTCGACAATGCCACCAGTGCGGCCGATATTGAACTGGGAGCCACCAAAACCCAAGCGGCCCAAGCAGCGCTCGATCGCCTGCCCGTTTGGTTCTTGGGGTCTCGGCCGAAGACTTATTGCACTCTGTTTTCATGCCGGTGGCGATTCACGTTGGATGAATTTGCCGCCGCCCGCCAAACCGTGGCCCGTTTGGAAGCGCAAGTGTTTCAGGAGCGCAACGCCCAAGCTTTGTTGAATCAGGCTTTGGCAACCGTGGAAACGGCCCGCCAACAGCACCAAAGCGCCAAGGACAGCAGCGCCCAAAACGCGGCTCTCGGTGATTGGCAGTCGGGAATCGATCGCCTGCGGGAAGTGCCCCAGGAAACCCTGGCCGGGCGGCAAGCACGCGCCAAATTAGCTGGGATCGATCGAGACTTTCAGTCGGTCACTGGTCGGGCGGTGGGGCGGCAGCAAGTGGGCAGCCTGATCACGGGGGCCAAGGAATATGGGTTTCGGGCGGCTTTGGCGGCTCAAAAACCTCCTCACCCTGTGGAACAGTGGCGGGTGGTGCAAAACCTGTGGCAAGAGGCCTTGGCCCTGTTGACCCAAATTAAGGATGACGATCCGCAATTTGCGGCCGCCCAGCGACTCCGGGCGGAATATGCGCAAAATCTGGCAATTGCCAAGCAGCGGGAGGCTTTGGAGCGCCAGTCGATCGAGTCTTTGGAACAAGCGGATCGGCAAATCGCCCAATGGCGCACCCTGGCCGCTGCTGACCCCAGCAATCCCCGACTGTTGGGAACGCTCCAGGAAATCGAAAACAACTTGGAGCGGGTTCACCCGGCCAGCACTGCCTACGCCAAGGCTGAACAGTTGCGCCAGTTTGCGAACCAAGCGCTCCAGCGCTACCAACCCATGACTCCGCAGTCCAATGTTGCCCCGGATGCTCCTGCCACCCAAGCTCGCTAGGGCAAGAACGACCCAGCCTTTCCCAGGTGAGCGAGCACAGTCTCTATGGCTGCCCCATTGCGACGGTGCGTAGGGTGTGTGGGAGCGCGCCATCCTCGTCACGACCATCGCTCGGTAAATCTCCCACGCACCGCAACCGTGTCGCCATTCACGACCATTGCCGCTCGGTTGGGTTGCCCCATTGCGGCGGTGCGTAGGGCATAAACCCAATCTCCGTAAACCGCCAACCGTTGCCCTACGCACACTACAGCTACGGGCGATCGCTCAGGATTCGTAGATGTCGCGGCGGTGACCGATGCGATCGATTGTGATCACTCGAATGATGCGATCGACTTCATAAATAATCCGATAATCGCCCACTCGGAGTTTATAGAAACCCGCTAGGTTTGCGGAGAGGGGCAGGGGTTGAATTTGGGCAAAGTTATCAGCTAGCCATTGAATTTTGCTGACCACTCGTTTCTGAATTGTTTTGGGCAACTGTTCAAGGTCGATGACGGCTTGTGGGTCGTATTCAACCGAATAACTCATGGTTAGTCGAGTCCTAAGCGGGCCATGACTTGTTCGGCGCTGAGGGGTGTTGTTTGACTCGTTTGCCGCCGATCGCGCTGTTGCAAGAGTGCTTCGGCCAGGCCGGGCTTGAGCGGTAAATCGGCTTCGGAGTCCGTGAGCATTTCTGCGAGAACTTCTTGGATGGTTTCCCGCAGCAAGCTTTTAAATAAGTTTGTGAATTCTTCGATTGTTAAGTCTTTAATTTGCATGATTTTGCCTCCTCTATGGTGATTGTAGCGGTTACACCATGCACCGAGGATCGTGGCCACCCAATCGATCGGGGATTGTTGTTTTTTCGCGATCGGTTGCGGTGCATGGGAGGGATGGGGAAAGGGTCGGTAATGGCCAAGCGTGCTCCCATGCACCCTACGGCTGTTGGGTGAAGGCGGTGGCGAGGTCGTCGGGGGTGCAGCCGAGGAGTTCGGCGGTGGCGGTGAGGATGTTGGGGTCTTGGGTTTGTTGGTAAAGATCGGCGATGTTTTCGAGGGCAACTTGGGCTCTGTAGGTGTCTTCAAATTGGGCAAAAATTTGCAGGGCTTGCAGGAAATAATCGAGGGCTTCAGCGAAATTTTCTGTTGCTTTCGACAGCGACCCTAGCTGACCATAAGTGCGAGCTTGATTATAGCGATCGCCGAACTCAATGAGGATTTCGAGGGCCTGTTGGGAGCAGCGGCGGGCTTCGGCAAACTCCCGCAAGTCATGGGCAACCATTCCCAACTGGTGGTAGGTGATGGCTTGGCTGTAGCGATCGCCGAACTCGATGTAGATTTCGAGGGCCCGTTGGGAGCAGCGGCGGGCTTCGGCAAACTCCCGCAAGTCATAGGCAAGCATTCCCAACTGGTGGTAGGTGCTGGCTTGGCTGTAGCGATCGCCGAACTCGATTTTGATTTCGAGGGCCTGTTGGTAGCAGCGGCGGGCTTCGGCAAACTCCCGCAAGTCGTCGGCAAGCCTTCCCAACTGGTGGTAGGTGCTGGCTTGGCCATAGCGATCGCTGAACTCGATTTTGATTTCGAGGGCCTGTTGGTAGCAGCGGCGGGCTTCGGCATACTCCCGTAATTCCTCGGCAACCGCTCCTAAGTTGTGGTAATTGTCAGCTTGCGCGTAGCGATCGCCGAACTCGATGTAGATTTCGAGGGCCCGTTGGGAGCAGCGGCGGGCTTCGGCAAACTCCCGCAAGTCATAGGCAACCATTCCCAACTGGTGGTAGGTGCTGGCTTGGCTGTAGCGATCGCCGAACTTGATGAAGATTTCGAGGGCCTGTTGGTAGCAGCGGCGGGCTTCGGCAAACTCCCGCAAGTCATGGGCAACAATTCCCAACTGGTGGTAGGTGCCAGCTTGGCCGGCTAAGATTTGGCGACGATCAACGCCTTGTAATTGATCGGACTGTTGGATGGCTTCCAAATAAGCTGCCCGAGCGCCTGCATAGTCCTTGAGTTGCCATTGGCAACGAGCTAGGCGATCGAGCGACATCGTAATTTCCAAGCCAACCTTGCCTTGGCGAATTTCAGGCGGATATTGCTCATGGGCAGCCCGCACCTGCAAGGCCAAAGCTTTAGCAGTCGGCCAATCTTGGGTCATGTACAAGTATTGAAATAGGCAAAAGAAAATATCCGCCGTCTCGAATTGCTCCAGACAAATTTGCAGCGCCGCATAGCAATTTTCATACTCCTGCCGCACAAAAAAGATCCCCAGTTGCCGCTGATCCGGCTCCTTCGATTGCAGCCATTGATCGTTGTAATAATTCGCCAAGCCGATGTAGTGCTGCTTAAAGGCATTACGAATCGCCGCTTGGGTTTCGCTGTCCCGTTCCGCCAACTTCAGCTTTAGGAAATAGGGCAAGGTCGGCTGAATTGTTAGAAAATCTGGCATCTCCGGCGAAATGGACGACAACAGCCCCCAATCCACCGCCTCCTGCACCGCCGCCGCCAAGATCTCTGCCCCCGACTCCCCAAACCAAGCTGCCAAGGCCGGCTGCTTCGCCAACCGCGCCGCATACAGTTCCAGCGCATCACCAAAAATAAACCCACTGAAGGGAGCCAAACAGAGCAACGCCTGCTGGGCCGATGCCGACAGCGCCCCGTGGGAATAGTCAATGCAAGCAATGATGCTTTGGGTTTTGTCGCCCTGGGCCTGCGGATTGTCGAGGTTCACATCCGCCGCCTGCATCCCCGCCAAAATCTCGCTGGGGGTTTGGCGCTTCAGATTCCCCAACACCACCTCCATCGCCAACGGATAGCCATCCAACAGCTTCATCAACTGCCCAAAAGCTGGCTCATCCTTGATTTTGGCAATGCGGCGCGAGTCGCCCACCTGCCGCTCCAGAATTTTTTGGGCCAGGGTCGTGCGGGCATCGGCATCCAACCCCCGCAACCCCAGCCGATTGGTTCCATAGACCGGCTCCAGCCAGGATTCCGCCCCCCGCGACCCCAACAAAATCAGGGTTTTGCCACCCACCAGCCCGC